>NZ_CP046218.1:0-300000 GCF_012571345.1 Enterobacteriaceae endosymbiont of Macroplea mutica
ATGAAAAAACATATTCCTATGACATTACAAGGTTTTAAAAAATTACAAAAAAAATTATATCAATTAAAAAATATTGAGAGACCAAACATTATTAATGCGATACAAGAAGCAAGAAAACATGGTGATCTTAAAGAAAATGCTGAATACAAGGCTGCGCGTGAAGCACAAAGTTTTTGTGAAGGTCATATAAAGGATATAGAAATTAAATTGTCTCAGTCACAAATAATAGACATTACAAAAATAACTTATGATAACAAAGTTATTTTTGGTGCTACCGTTGTATTATATCATTTTTTAATGAATAAAAATATTACTTATAAAATTGTAGGTGATGATGAAGCTAATTTAAAAAATCATTTAATTTCCATTAATGCACCAATTTCTAGAGCATTAATTGGGAAAAAAAAACAAGATATTGTTTTTGTACAAACACCAAGAGGCATAATTAATTATAAAATATTAGATATCAAATATATTTAATGCTGAATTAAATATTAAAATAATTTGACTTTATTAACTAAAATAGTATAATAAATCTTAAGTCAATAATCTTATAAAAAAGTTATTGCAGGTTCTTTAATAATTTGTCAGAAAATTTATGTGGGCATTCTATTTTATAGAATTTTAATATTGTATAAAAATTTTGAGTTTTAACTGAAGAGTTTGATCATGGCTCAGATTGAACGCTGGCGGCAAGCCTAACACATGCAAGTCGTGCGGCAACGAGATGAAAATTATGTAAATTTTTTTTATTGTCGGCGAGCGGCGAACGGGTGAGTAATATCTGGGGATCTGCCTTATAGATTGGGATAACTATTGGAAACGATGGCTAATACCGAATAATATCGCAAGATTAAAGGTGGGGGATCTTTTAAGACCTCATGCTATAAGAGGAACCCAGACGGGATTAGCTTGTAGGTAAGGTAATGGCTTACCTAGGCAACAATCTCTAGCTGGTCTGAGAGGATGATCAGCCACACTGGAACTGAGACACGGTCCAGACTCCTACGGGAGGCAGCAGTGGGGAATCTTGCACAATGGGCGAAAGCCTGATGCAGCTATGCCGCGTGTATGAAGAAGGCCTTAGGGTTGTAAAGTACTTTCAATAAGGAAGAAGCAATAAAATCTAATATATTTTATTGTTGACGTTACTTATAAAAGAAGCACCGGCTAACTCCGTGCCAGCAGCCGCGGTAATACGGAGGGTGCTAGCGTTAATCGGAATTACTGGGCGTAAAGAGCACGTAGGCGGTTTATTAAGTCAGATGTGAAATCCCTAAGCTTAACTTAGGAACTGCATTTGAAACTAATTTACTTGAGTATCATAGAGGGGAGTAGAATTCCAGGTGTAGCGGTGAAATGCGTAGATATCTGGAGGAATACCAGTGGCGAAGGCGACTCCCTGGATGAATACTGACGCTCAGGTGCGAAAGCATGGGGAGCAAACAGGATTAGATACCCTGGTAGTCCATTGCTGTAAACGATGTCGACTTGGAGGTTGTGAGCTTGTCTTGTAGCTTCCGTAGCTAACGCGTTAAGTCGACCGCCTGGGGAGTACGACCGCAAGGTTAAAACTCAAATGAATTGACGGGGGCCCGCACAAGCGGTGGAGCATGTGGTTTAATTCGATGCAACGCGAAGAACCTTACCTGGTCTTGACATCCATGGAATTTAATAGAGATATTTTAGTGCCTTCGGGAACCATGAGACAGGTGCTGCATGGCTGTCGTCAGCTCGTGTTGTGAAATGTTGGGTTAAGTCCCGCAACGAGCGCAACCCTTGTCCTTTGTTGCCAACGGTTTGGCCGGGAACTCAAAGGAGACTGCTGGTGATAAGCCGGAGGAAGGTGGGGATGACGTCAAGTCATCATGGCCCTTACGACCAGGGCTACACACGTGCTACAATGGTATATACAAAGGGCAGCATCCTCGCAAGAGTAAGCGAATCTCATAAAATATATCTTAGTTCGGATTGGAGTCTGCAACTCGACTCTATGAAGTCGGAATCGCTAGTAATCGTAGATCAGAATGCTACGGTGAATACGTTCCCGGGCCTTGTACACACCGCCCGTCACACCATGGAAGTGAGTTGTAAAAGAAGTAAGTTGTTTAACCATAAAAGGAGAACGCTTACCACTTTGTGATTCATGACTGGGGTGAAGTCGTAACAAGGTAACCGTAGGGGAACCTGTGGTTGGATCACCTCCTTTAATATAATTACTTTCTATAAAAAATGAGTGCCCACAAATATTTTCTGATGTAAATTTTTTATTTGTCCCTTTCGTCTAATGGTTAGGACATCGCTCTTTCACGGCGGCAATAGGGGTTCAAATCCCCTAGGGGGCATTAACATAATAATCATGTTCTTTAAAAAACTAAAATTAAGTTATTGTAATGTTAAAGTATAAATTTGTTATAAACATATTTTTTATAATATTTTATTATTACAAGACGATTGTGGGTTGTAAGGTTAAGTAAATAAGCGTATACGATGGATGCCTTGGCAGTCAGAGGCGATGAAGGACGTACTAATCTGCGAAAAGCGTTAATGAGTTGATACGAAACATTATTAATTGACGATATCCTAATGGGGTAACCTAATACATGTAACTATGTATTATCATTGTTTGAATATATAGAATAATGAAGCGAACCAGGAGAACTGAAACATCTAAGTATCCTGAGGAAAAGAAATCAATAGAGATTTTCTTAGTAGTGGCGAGCGAAACGGAAACAGCCCAAAAGAAAGATATACATTAAAATTATGATAATAGAAATATTTGGAAAAATATACGATACAGGGTGATAGTCCCGTATATGAAAACATGATATTAATTTTCTTAAAGAGTAGAACGGGACACGTGAAATCCTGTTTGAATACAGGGGGATCATCCTCTAAGGCTAAATACTACTGACTGACCGATAGTGAACTAGTACCGTGAGGGAAAGGTGAAAAGAACCCCGGTTAGGGGAGTGAAATAGAACCTGAAATCGTATACGTACAAGCAGTAGGAGCATGTGTTTAGTGTGTGACTGCGTACCTTTTGTATAATGGGTCAGCGAGTTATATTTTGTAGCAAGGTTAACTGTCTAAGGGAGCCGTAGGGAAACCGAGTTTGAATAGAGCGTTAAGTTGCAAGATATAGACCCGAAACCCGGTGATCTAGCCATGAGCAGGTTGAAGGTAAGGTAATACTTACTGGAGGACCGAACCGACTAATGTTGAAAAATTAGCGGATGACTTGTGGTTAGGGGTGAAAGGCCAATCAAACCGGGAGATAGCTGGTTCTCCTCGAAAGCTATTTAGGTAGCGCCTCGTGTAATTCGTATTCGGGGGTAGAGCTCTGTTTCGGTTAGGGAGTCAACCAGACTTACCAATCCGATGCAAACTACAAATACCGAATATCGTTATCACGGGAGACACACAGCGGGTGCTAACGTCCGTTGTGGAAAGGGAAACAACCCAGATCACTAGCTAAGGTCCCAAAGTTATAATTAAGTGGGAAACGATGTGAGAAGGCATAAACAGCTAGGATGTTGGCTTAGAAGCAGCCATCATTTAAAGAAAGCGTAATAGCTCACTAGTCTAGTCGTCTTGCGCGGAAGATATAACGGGGCTAAATTATACACCGAAGCTGTGACAATAAGTTTTATATTTATTGGGTAGAGGAGCGTTCTGTAAGTCGTTGAAGATGAATTGTAAAATTTATTGGAGATATCAGAAGTGCGAATGCTGACATGAGTAACGATAAAATAGGTGAAAAACCTATTCGCCGAAAGACTAAGGTTTCCTATCCAACGGTATTCGAGGTAGGGTTAGTCGATCCCTAAGGTGAGGCTGAAAAGCGTAATCGATGGACAACAGGTTAATATTCCTGTACTTGGTGTTATGTGTGATGGGGTGACGAAGAAGGTTAAATTATCCAGGTGATGGTTGTCCTGGTTTAAGCGTTTAGATAAATTATCTAGGCAAATCCGGATAATTATTAATATTGAGGCGTAATGACGAGATACTTAATTGTATTGAAGTAATTAATACCATACTTACAAGAAAAACCTCTAAATATAAAGTAACATTAAATCGTACTAAAACCGACACAGGTAGTCAGGTAGAGAATACTAAGGCGTTTGAGAGAACTTAGGTGAAGGAACTAGGCAAAATAGTGCCGTAACTTCGGAAGAAGGCACGCTGATAGTAAGTAACAAAATTTACTTTTGAAGCTGAATTCAGCCCAAGATAACGGCTGGCTGCAACTGTTTATTAAAAACACAGCACTGTGCTAACACGAAAGTGGACGTATACGGTGTGACGCCTGCCCGGTGCCGGAAGGTTAATTGATGAAGTTATCATTTATGAGAAGCTTTTGATCGAAGCCCCGGTAAACGGCGGCCGTAACTATAACGGTCCTAAGGTAGCGAAATTCCTTGTCGGGTAAGTTCCGACCTGCACGAATGGCGTAATGATGGCCAGACTGTCTCCACCTAAGACTCAGTGAAATTGAAATCGCTGTGAAGATGCAGTGTACCCGCGGCAAGACGGAAAGACCCCGTGAACCTTTACTATAGCTTGATATTGAGTATTGAATGTTGATGTGTAGGATAGGTGGGAGACTATGAAATACTAGCGCCAGTTAGTGTGGAGTCAACCTTGAAATACCACCCTTTAGTATTGAATGCTCTAACCTAGGTCCGTGAATCCGGACCAGAGACAATGTCTGGTAGGTAGTTTGACTGGGGCGGTCTCCTCCCAAAGAGTAACGGAGGAGCACTAAGGTCAGCTAATCACGGTCGGAAATCGTGAGGTTAGTGCAAAGGCATAAGCTGGCTTAACTGTGAGAATGACGGTTCAAACAGATGCGAAAGCAGGTCTTAGTGATCCGGTGGTTCTATATGACAGGGCCATCGCTCAACGGATAAAAGGTACTCCGGGGATAACAGGCTAATACCGCCCAAGAGTTCATATCGACGGCGGTGTTTGGCACCTCGATGTCGGCTCATCACATCCTGGGGCTGAAGTAGGTCCCAAGGGTATGGCTGTTCGCCATTTAAAGTGGTACGCGAGCTGGGTTTAGAACGTCGTGAGACAGTTCGGTCCCTATCTGCCGTGGGCGTTGGAAGATTGAAAGGAGTTACTCCTAGTACGAGAGGACCGGAGTGAACGCATCTCTGGTGTACGGGTTGTCATGCCAATGGCATTGCCCGGTAGCTATATGCGGACGAGATAAGCGCTGAAAGCATATAAGCGCGAAACTTACCTTAAGATTATTCTTCCCAGGATATTTACTATATTTATAGATATCCCTAAAGGGACGTTAAAGACTATGACGTTGATAGGCTGGATGTGTAAGCATAGCAATATGTTGAGCTAACCAGTACTAATAAACACCCGTGAGTCTTAACCTTACAACACCAGAATCGTTTTTAATAAGTAATAAGATAATTATTATTAACAAATTAGATAATATCATAATTTAATTTTGTTTTATTTTATCCCTAGTATATATAACGCAATGGTACCACCTGAATCCATGCCGAACTCAGAAGTGAAACATTGTTGTGCTGATGGTAGTATAGGGTCTCCCTATGTTAGAGTAAGTAAATACTAGGGAATATAGTATAATACTATGATTATTTAGAAAATAAAGTTTATGTTGTCTTTAAAAAAAATTCATACATTTCATGTAAATGTAAATGCATATAATATCATTTATATATATAGTGTAAAACAACTATATAATATATGGTCTCAATGTAAAAAAAAGTTTATACCTTATTTAATATTAGGTAAGGGCAGTAATGTTTTATTCACAGAAAATTTTCATGGATTTATTTTATTAAATAGAATAAAAGGCATTAAAATATATTCTAATACTTTTTTTTGGAATTTACATATTGGTTCAGGAGAATCCTGGCATAAATTAGTTAAATATACTATTAAACGTGGAATCTATGGATTAGAAAATTTAGCATTAATTCCAGGATGTATTGGCGCAGCACCAATACAAAATATCGGTGCATATGGTATATCTTTGGAGTCTTTTTGTTCATATGTAGATGTGTTTAATCCGTATAATCAACAAATATTAAGAATACCCAAAAAATATTGTTATTTTAGTTATAGAAATAGTATTTTTAAATCTCAAAAATATAAACATTATATTATTATTGCAGTAGGCCTATCTATACCTAAACAATGGACTCCTTGTATCATATACAAGGAATTACAATGTTTAAATTATCATGTAACTGCACAACAAATTTTTCAACATATTTGTAATATTAGAAATAAAAAATTACCAAATCCAAATATTATGGGTAATGCTGGTAGTTTTTTTAAAAACCCATTTGTATCTTTGCATCACGGTTTAAATATTATTAAAAAATTTACTCAAATACCTTATATTTTTAAAAATAATATATTTAAAATATCTGCTGCATGGTTAATTGAAAAATGTAATTTTAAAGGAATTATTTTTGATGGCGCTTCAGTATATCATAAACAAGCTTTAGTTATTATAAATAAGGATAATGCATCAGGACAAAATATATTAAACTTAGCAAACAAAATATATAATTGTGTAGGTAAAAAATTTGGCATATGGTTAGAAGCAGAAATAAGAATGTTTGATAAAAATAAAGAAATATCTCAAAAAAAAATTTTTACTAAAAATAAACAATAACATTTGATTACAAACCTAATTTTTTAAAAATAAAATGTAAAGCTAAGTTATAACCTTCAATACCACAACCTATAATAACTCCTTCAGATATATCGGAAAAAAAAGATTTTTGACGAAACTTTTCTCTTTTATATATATTAGTAATATGTACTTCAATAAAAGGTATGTGTATTCCTAATATAGTATCACGTAGTGCAATACTAGTATGTGTTAAAGCTCCGGGATTGATAATTATATAATTGATATTCTTGCTATGTTGTATTAAATAATCTATTAAAATATGTTCTGCATTAGATTGTATATGTGTTAACCTACATTTTTTTTTATTTGCTATACTAGATAAATGAGATATAATTTTTTTTAAAGAGATATTACCATATTTTTCTGGTTCTCTTCGACCTAATAAACTTAGATTAGGACCGTTCACTATTAAAATATGATACTTTAATCTATACATTTTCAGTTCTGCATTATTAGATTTGTCAATTATACTAACATAATTTACATTAATTAAAAATAATAATAAGCATTATTTTTTCATGATAATGATATATTTATTTTGAATAAAATGATATTATTACACACATAATAGATATTATTTAATCTAAATTTAATTTAACAATAAAACATACAGTTAGGTTCTAATATCATGTTTAAAAAATTTCGGGGAATGTTTTCTAACGATTTATCTATAGATTTAGGTACAGCAAATACTTTAATTTATGTAAAAGGACAAGGAATAGTTTTAAACGAACCATCTGTAGTAGCAATACGACAAGATAAAACCGGTTTCCCTAAAAGTGTAGCAGCAGTAGGTTATGATGCTAAACAAATGTTAGGTAGAACTCCTGGTAATATTGCAGCTATTCGTCCTATGAAAGATGGTGTAATTGCTGATTTTTTTATTACGGAAAAAATGTTACAGTATTTTATAAAACAAGTACATAGTAATAGTTTTATGCGTCCTAGTCCTAGAGTATTAGTTTGCGTGCCAGTAGGCGCGACACAAGTAGAACGTAGAGCAATTAGAGAATCTGCACAAGGAGCTGGAGCACGTGAAGTGTTTTTAATTGAAGAACCTATGGCAGCAGCTATAGGAGCTGGTTTACCTGTTTCAGAAGCTACTGGTTCAATGGTAATTGATATTGGTGGAGGTACTACAGAAGTCGCTGTTATATCTTTAAATGGAGTAGTATACTCTTCTTCAGTACGTATTGGTGGCGATAGATTTGATGAAGCTATTATTAATCATGTACGTAGAAATTATGGTTCATTAATAGGTGAATCAACAGCGGAAAAAATAAAACATCAAATCGGTTCAGCATTTTCTAATAAAGAAATTTTAGAAATAGAAGTAAGAGGACGCAATTTAGCAGAAGGAGTCCCAAGAAGTTTTATATTAAATTCTAATGAAATATTAGAAGCTTTACAAGAACCTCTATCTGGTATTGTTAGTGCTGTTATGATTGCATTAGAGCAATGTCCACCAGAATTAGCAGGAGATATTGCAGAAAGAGGTATGATATTAACTGGTGGTGGAGCGTTACTCAAATATTTTGATAAATTATTAATAGAAGAAACAGGAATACCTGTTGCTATCGCAGAAGATCCTTTAACTTGTGTAGCACGAGGTGGCGGGAAAGCATTAGAAATGATCGACATGTATGGAGGCGATTTATTTAGTGAAGAATAATCATTAATATAAATTATTATAACATTTATGCCATTAATTTTTAAAAAAAAAACAAATATACACTTAAAGTTTATTATTATCATAATAATTTCTATATTATTTATTATAATAGATAAATATTATAATTATTTTTTTACAATAAAAAATTATATTGACAAAAAAATGAGTTATACATATGTTTATTTGAATAAACCATATACTATATATAATCATATATATGATTTATATAAACAGAATAAAAATATTAAAGCACAAAATATTCTTTTATATAAAAAATTATTTTTAAAAAATATAGAATTATTTTTTTATAAAAATTCTCTTTATGAATTCAATAATATATATAAAATTTTAAGCATAAATTTAAATACAACAAAAACAATTTTTAGTAAAAAAATCCCTATAATCTTACCATGGTATTCTGATAAAATTTTTATAAATAAAGGTTTGCGAGATAATATTATTCCAGGAAATCTTGCTATTAATGATCATGGTGTTATTGGACAAGTTTTTTTTACTAATAAATATGTTAGTAGTATTTTACTTATATGTAGTAGATATAATTCTATACATGTACATGCACATAATAATAACGCTAACTTTATTTTAAATGGAATCGGTTGTAAATATCCTCCATTATTAAAATCTGAGGATATTTCTCCAAATATTATTATAAATGTTAATGATATCTTATTTACATCAGGTTTAAATGATTATCATCTTATAAATTATCCCGTAGCTAAAGTAATCAACATTAAACATACTAAGAATAATATGAATGTTATATTCGCACAACCACTTATACAAATAGAGCAAATTAAATATTTATTAATAATAAACACTTAAAAACATGATATGGAAAATAATGTTTTAATATTTTATTTATATATCATCACTATTTGTATGATAAATAATGTTGTATTTATGACATAATAATAACACCATACACATAATAATTTTAATGAATAATATTACAATATGGATATATTAATAATATTTACTAATATAATGCTTTTGTCAAAGCAAATAAATTTGATTAAATATTTTATTTTAGGAATTATTCTTGATATTTTAACAGATAAAATATTAGGCACATATACCTTAATTCTAACTATACTAAATTACTATTTATATTATCATCATATATGGTTTAAAAAATTGTATTTTATACTACAAATAATACTAATTTTTATACTATTTAATATAGTAAATATTTTTATTTTTTCTATAAATAATATATATTATTCGTATCTTAATATGTGTAATAATAATATTATGCATAGTATTTATTGGTATATACTATATTTTTCTCTTGAAAAATATAGTAATAAAAAAAAAATATGCCAATTATAATATTACAAAACTATATAATATGTTATAGGCATACTGTGATTTCTTTTAACCCAGAAATATAAGCCATTTGTCTAATAGCACCATTAGGAAAAAGTTTATGTATATAAATACTGTTACCTYTGAGTGAACCATATTTATTTTTTATAACATTCACTAATACAACCATATTAGGCAAAGAATGAAATTTATCATATAATTGTTTAAAAATATATATTATTTCTAAATGTTCTGTTGTTAAAATAATATTTTCTTGTATAGCAAGTTTTTTAGCTATGTGTTTATTCCATACATTTATATTTTTATTCATATATAATATAACTTGTTTAATTACGGAGGAAGAGAGATTCGAACTCTCGAATAGTAATCTATTGCCGGTTTTCAAGACCGGTGCCTTCAACCACTCGGCCATTCCTCCTAAATTTTATTACAATAATGTATATAACATCTACAACTATATCATTATATAATATATACTGCACTATTTAAAGCATATTTTTTTTATACATGAAAACTAATATAACTGGAAATTTATATATTGTACCTACTCCTATAGGTAATTATGATGATATTTCACAAAGAGCAATAAAAATTTTAAAACAAGTTGATTACATTTTATCTGAAGATACAAGAAAAACAGGCATTTTATTAAAAAAATATAATATTACTAATAGATTAAATTCATATTATGAATTTAATGAAAAAAAAAAATCCAATACAATATTAAATCATTTACAACAAGGGAAAAATATTGCATTAGTTTCTGATGCAGGAACGCCATTAATTAATGATCCTGGATATAGAATTATAGAATTATGTCGCAGAAAAGACAATAATATTAGAATTATACCATTAAGTGGACCTTGTGCAGCAATTTTAGCTTTATCTGCATCCGGTTTAGCAACTAATCGTTTTTGTTATGAAGGATTCTTATCTAAAAAACATAATAAAAGGATTAGAAGATTAGAACAGTTGAAATTAGAATATAGAACTATTATTTTATATGAATCAAAATATCGTATTTTAAATTGTTTATATGATATACAAAATATTTTTGGTAAAGATAGATATGTTGTTATAGCTAAGGATTTAACAAAAAAATGGGAACAAATTTATGGTAATACTATTGGCAAAATTATTGATTGGATTAAATCAGATAAAAATAGGTTAAAAGGAGAAATAGTATTGATTATTCAAGGTAATAAAAATATTACTAATAATATAAATATGTCCAAAATATTACCTATTATAAAAATTTTAAAAAAAGATTTATCAACTAAAAAAGTAATTAATATTATTTCTCATATATATTCCATTAGAAAAAATATTTTATATCAAATTATGTTAACAGATATTTGATATAAATCTGATATTCATATATCATATTTGTATGAGTTAATTCAAACAGTCGCTTTTATTTTCAATAAAAGAGGAAAGTCCGGACTCCAAAGGGTAATGGTACCAGATAACTTCTGGGAAGTGTAAACTTACGAATAGTGCAACAGAAAATATACCGCCATAATAATATGTAGTGGTTATAATAATTATGGTAAGGGTGAAAAGGCATGGTAAGAGCATACCGATATATTAGTAATAATATATGTCTGTGCAAACTCTACCAGGAGCAAGGCTAAATAAAGATTTGTATTGACCCGTACAAAAAATCTGGGTAAGCTGCAAGAAATAGTAAGTAATTATTATTCTAGATAAATGACTGTTAGAAAACAGAATCCGGCTTATGAATTAACTTATAAATATTTAGAAATTATTTTTATGATTAATCATAATTTTTTCGTATGCGATAAAAGTATTTTGCATTAACATTGATATAGTAACAGGTCCTATTCCTCCTGGTACTGGAGTTATATATGATGCTCTAGACATAGTTGATGCAAAATCAACATCGCCAACAATTTTATTATTTTGCAGTCTATTAATACCTACATCTATTATAATAGCACCATGTTTAATCCACTTACCCTTAATAAAACATGGTTTACCAATAGCTACGATTAATAAATCAGCATTTGCAATATGATATTGTAAATTTTTAGTAAAACGATGTGTGATAGTTACGGTACACCCTAGCAATAATAATTCTAATGCTACAGGACGTCCTATAATATTAGAAGCGCCGATAATAACCGCATGTAAACCACGGATATATATGTGATAATGTTTCAATAAAGATATAATTCCTATAGCAGTACATGAACGTAATAATGGCATTCGTTGACATAAACGTCCTATATTATATGGGTGGAAACCATCAATATCTTTATTAGGATGGATTGCTTCTAAAACATTAGTGATATTTAAATGTTTAGGTAAAGGTAATTGTATTAAAATACCATGAATCTTATTATCATGATTTAAAATATTAATTGTATCAATAATTGTATGTTCATAAATATTATTGGGGAAATAATAATTATATACAATAAATCCTAATTTTTGACATATTTTTAATTTTTTAGATATATATAATTTAGAAATATCATGATTGCCAACTAAAATAACTCCTAAACCAGGTAATTGTTTATTATTTTTTATAATAAATAACATTTTTTCATGTATTTTCTTGTAAATTGTATTAGCAAAACAATGACCATCCATAATTATAGCATTCATATCATTTATTATCCTACTATATTTTTATGTTAATATTATAATTTTTTATATTAAAATACATTTTATATGTTATAATAAACTAATCTATGCGCTCTTAGCTCAGCAGGATAGAGCAATAGCCTTCTAAGCTATTGGTCACAGGTTCGAATCCTGTAGAGCGCAAAAAATATATTCATAATGTTAAAAACTATTAATGTGTAACTTAATTCCTATATGATGTTTAATGACTMATTATATAACTACATATATTAAAAATATTAATAATTATTTGCTATTTAATAAACTTAATATACGTGACATAGCAAATATATAAATAATTTCATTATATTAATAATAAATAATGTTTATATAAATTAAGTTTATTATGTTAATGTTATTAATATATAAATTATATAAATATAAAAAACATTCTTAAAAATTTACTATTGTTTATTATAAATATGTCTAATATTAATTTCTAAATATTTATTAATATATAACAGTTTAATAAATAAAGAATATTAATTAATTTATTACTTTAAAAATATGTATATTCCCTTAAGAATTTTATAAAATTTTTATTATTTATTAATTAATCAATAATGTAGTATGTATATTACTAGTAATAATATGAATTAATAAATATTTATATATTTAGTTTGCAAATATATAAATAATATTTATGTTTCATTTTAAATAAATAATCTCATTATATAATATAAGTAATTTTATATTCAATTTAATAAATTAATATTTATACTAATGATTGATATGATAGTTTCAAATAAACTGCTCAGCTAAAATGTTATTGAAATTTTTTATTGTTAATAACATTAAATACATTTTATTAATAGATTATTTAAAATAATATATAACTACGATAATGTTTTTAGATATGTAATAATATATATTATATTCAATAACTAAATTTAATTATGAATAAATATATAAATTATATGAAGTAATTTTGTTGTTATTAAAATGATACTAGTTTGCTAATAATTATTTATAGTATGTATTACATCCTGCATCTTATGTAATAAAAATATAATCTTTATATATTCATTCACTATACTATTTGAATTACTAACATATTAATTTACAATTACAAATATACTTAGATAAATATAATTTATTTAAATATAATAAAACATATCTGTATTACTACTGGGTCGTACAGGATTTGAACCTGTGACCAATTGATTAAAAGTCAACTGCTCTACCAACTGAGCTAACGACCCTAATGTATTATTCTATACTATGGGTGATGACGGACTCGAACCGCCGACAACCTCCTTGTAAGGGAGGGACTCTACCAACTGAGCTAATCACCCTAAAAATCATAATACCTTATGCTATCTTTATTTATATAAATAAGTCAATATATTTTTAATAAAAAATTTAAAAAATATTTTATTACATATATAATACATTATATCTTTTATAATAATATATATAATATAATGAAAATTAGAACTCGTTTCGCACCAAGTCCAAGTGGTTATTTACATATAGGCAATATTCGTACTGCATTATATTCTTGGTTATTTGCAAAAAAAAATCATGGTAATTTTATTTTACGTATTGAAGATACAGATAAAATAAAAGTTAAAGAACATTATATTCAAAACATCATATCAAGTTTAACATGGTTAAATATTAATTGGGATGAAGGACCTTATTTACAGAGTGAAAATTTAGATAAATATCATAGTATTATTAATAATATGATACAACAAGGAATAGCCTATAAATGTTATTGCACAAAACAAATATTAAAAAAAGATAAAGAACAACAAAAAAAATTAGGTATGAAAACAAAATATAATGGTAGATGTCGTAATATCAATAAAACATATGATCATATACCATATGTCGTTAGATTTCGTACTCCTACAACAGGTTATGTAAAATTTAAAGATATAATAAGAGGTAATATTATTATTAATAATATTGAGCTAGATGATTTTATTATACAACGTACTGATAAAACACCAACATATAATTTTTGTGTAGCAATAGATGATCTAGATATGTGTATTACACATGTAATTAGAGGTGAAGAACATATTAATAATACTCCTAAACAAATTAATATTATTAAATCTTTAAAAAGAACAATACCATACTATGCGCATGTTTCTATTATTACTAATCAATATGGTGAAAAAATTTCTAAGAAAAATCATGATACTAATATTCTACAATATAAAAAAGATGGTTATTTACCCCAAGCATTATTAAATTATATTTTAAAGTTAGGATGGTCATATGGTGATCAAGAAATTTTTTCTATGTCAGAAATGAAGAAATTATTTTGTTTAAGCAATTTAAATAAATCACCAAGTATTTTTAATATTAATAAATTAAATTGGTTTAATAAATATTATCTTAATCATTTATCAAAAGATTATATAGTTCCTTACTTGAGTAATTTTTGTAAAAATAAACATTTTAATATAAATACAGGACCAAAAATTATTGATATTTATCATCATTTTGTTAATCGATGTAATACTTTAAAAGAAATTAATAATTTATGTTGTATTTTTTATACTAATCCTAATTATCAAAATGTTCTATGTGCAAATTTGATAAATATAAAAAATAAAAAATTTATTACACAATTATTAATTATTATACAGTCAATAAATCCATGGACTATAAATAATATTAATTTAATTATTAAAACAACTGCACAACAACTAGATAAAAAATTTGCAGATATAGCCATGACGTTACGTATATTATTGACAGGATTAAATTATAGCCCCCCTATTAATAGTATTATATATCTAATGGGGAAAAATAAAGTTATACAACACATTCAAAATGTCATAAATATGATAAATAAACAAAATAAATAGATATTTATACATATTAATGTAATATAGAATTATATTATGTATTATTTACAATTATTATTGTAATTAGTTACGTAATCTGGGATTAATTAATTGCTTCTTGATAGAAGCAGATAATTCATCTAATATAGAATGTTCTTTATATTCAGGTATAGGTTCCCCTATTAATTGTATTTCTGATAAATATGTATGTATAGGATTACCTGCATCATCCTCCATGACAACATGATACCAAGGTTTATTACGTAATGTTATACTATCTGACATTTCATCAATTTTGAGATCATTTAAAGAATAAATAGGATCAACATCAACTACGACTCCCAGAAAACCTAATAATTTATGTCTTACTTGTTGACCAATACCAAATTTACTGGTAATCATTATTAAGTAACTCCTTAATGATAAAATTTATAGTGTTATTACATTGTAAAATATGCAAAAACAAAAATTATAATTTATTATAATAAAGTTTTTTAGTTTAATAAATAAATTTTTATATAAAATTTTATTTAATGGATAATCATAATGTCAAGACCAATTACTGCAATTATTAATACTAAAAATTTAAAAAATAACTTAAATATCATACGTAAAATTATTTATCCATCAAAAATCTGGTTTGTATTAAAAGATAATGCTTATGGTCATGGTATTACTAACATTTGTAAATTTTTAATGCATGCAGATGGTATTGCTGTATTAACTTTAGACGAAGCAATTTTATTGCGTCATGAAAATTTTAATAATCCAATCTTATTATTAGAAGGATTTTTCCATATTAATGATTTAAAGATAATTTATCAATATAATTTAACCATGGTAATACATAATAAATGGCAATTAAATTTATTAATGCAATATCCTCCTATATATCCAATAGTAATATATATTAAAATCAATACTAGTATGAATAGATTAGGTTTTAACATTCATAATGTTAATGAAATTATTAGTATAATGAAAAAACATATTCATATTAAACAAATTGTATGTATGGCACATTTTGCTGATACTTCAAAAAATGCTCATGCTTTTTTATATGAAATAAAACTAATTAATCAAATTTTAAATAATAATTATTTACGATCTTTTGCTAATTCTGCAGCTATATTATGGCATCGTAATATATATTACGATTGGGTTCGTTCAGGAATTTTATTATATGGTGCATCACCTACAAACTCTTGGGAAGATATTAGTAAATTTAATTTTAAACCAGTAACTACATTACGTAGTAAAATTATTGGAATACAAACATTATATCCTGGAACAACAGTAGGTTATAATCATCAATATTATACAAATATAAAAAGACAAATAGGTATTATAGCTTGTGGGTATGGTGATGGATATCCTAAGACTATTTCTTCGGAAACAAATATTTACATAAATGGCCAAAAAACACATATACTAGGTAACGTTACTATGGATATGATGGCTATTGATTTAATCAACACACCACATGCAACTATAGGTAGTAATGTAGAGCTATGGGGTGAACATATCAAAATTGATGATGTTGCTACTTCAGCAAAAACAATTAACTATGAATTAATGTGTTCATTATCCATAAGAGTACCTAGAATAATAAAATAATATTATTTTTTAAAATTTTAAGATATGATTTATATTTTTTATCTTTATACGTTGAAATAAAATAAAAAATTTATTGATTTGATGATTTATTAATGGACGAGAAAGTTTTTGAAAACATAATGTATCTCTTAAAAATATTTCTGTTTTATACGATAAATTAGGCACAATAGGTTTTAAATAAATCATAATAACACGAAACATATTAATAGCTAAAGAACAAACATTATGTGTGATATCAGGTTTATTTTTAATTGTTAACCAAGGTTTATGTGTATCAATATAACTATTAGCAATATCTGTTAAAATAATTATCATATTAATAACATGACTAAATTGTCTATTAGTATAATAGTCATGTATAATTTTTGCTTTATTAATAAATTCTAAGTAAATATCTAAATTAATATTTAGAGATAAGTTATTATGAAAATATGTATTAATAAAATATGCTGTGCGAGAAGCAATATTAACAATTTTATTAACAAGATCTGAATTAATTTTATATGTAATATCATGTAAATTAAAATCTATATCATTAATATTATCTGATAATTTAGAAGCAAAATAATAACGTAAACTATCTGCATTAACATAATTTAACAATTCTAATGCTGTAATAAATGTTTTTTTTGATTTTGACATTTTCATGCCATTTGATGTCACATGACCATGTACAAAAATTTTAGTAGGTTTGCGGAAAAAACTACCTTCTAAAATAGCTGGCCAAAATAAACTATGAAAATAAACTATGTCTTTGCCAATAAAATGATATAGTTCTGTTTTTGTATCTGTTTTCCACCATTCATAAAAACATATATGTTTATTTAAATCACAAAAATCTTTAAAAGTACTAATATAACCAATAGGAGCATCTAACCATACATAAAAAAATTTATTAATATCATCTAATATATTAAAACCAAAATATGGTTTATCTCTTGTAATATCCCATAATTTTAAACCCGCATGAAACCATTCTAATACTTTATTTTTAATATTATTATCTAATACACCTGATGATATCCAAGATAATAACATTTTGTAAAAACAGGGTAAATTAAAAAAATAATGTTCAGATTGTTTAACAATCGGAACTGTATTAGATAATATTGATATAGGATCTATTAAATGTATAGAAGTATAACGTCCACATTGTTCACAATAATCGCCATACTGTTTTGTAGTTTTACAATGTGGACATGTTCCTTGTACCAGTCTATCTGGTAAAAACATATTACATTGTTTATCAAATAATTGTTTAACTGTTTTTTTTAAAATATATTTTTGTTTTTTTAAACGTTTAAAAATTAATTGTACAAAAAAGTAATTTTTATTACTATGAGTAGTATAATAATGATCATAACTAATATAAAATTTTTTAAAAATATCAATATGTTGCTGATATGTTTTTTGTATCATTTTTTCAGGTGTTACATTTAATTCTTGAGCTTTTAACATAATTGGTGTGCCATGAGCATCATCTGCACATATAAAATACACTTCGTTCCCTATCATGCGATTATATCGTACCCAAATATCAGCTTGTATATGTTCCAACATATGTCCAAGATGTATGGGACCATTAGCATATGGTAATGCACAAGTAACCAGCATTTTTTTAAGTTTAATTTTTTTCATAAATAATATTACTCTAAGTTATCTTTTAGATAAAAAATTTATCATAAAATGTATTATATGATGATTATTATGAGGATATAATAAATATAAAGAACATATAAAATATATATAGCAAAAAAAATTTTCTGTAAATAGTTTTTTTTTTATAATCGGTATTCGAAAACGTTGTTTTAAAGGCCATAATAATAATACTCCAGAAGGAGTTAACATATCAGCACAAATATGACTACAATAACCAATGATAATACCTAATTTGATAGGAATAATTAAAAGAGTAATATTAGTAGATATTATTTTAATAATTAATATTATGCTATATATGGCGCCAATACTATGTGTAAATCCTCTATGACAAAATATTTTAGCACATAGATAGGAAATATATTTAAATTTATTTCCTATAATAGATTTAGGATGATCAATATCTGGTAATAAACATGTTATTAAAGATATAGGTATAAAACACCACCAATCATCATGATGCATAATTTTAGAAAAAATAAAATGTTGTATTAAAATACTACTAGAAAGTGTAAAAAAAATATGTCCTTTAGCTGTCATAAAATTATGTTGTTCTTAATAAATAATTTGTGCAATAATATTATTATTAATATCAATATTTTGTAACATTACTTTAACTTGATCTGTAACTTTATATAATAATTTATTATTTACAAAAACCATACCTTGTTCTGGAATAATATTAATTATATCTAATGCATTATTAATGATACTATTTTTAGGAATAAGTACATATATGCCATTTACTATTAATCTAACTCTTAATCCAATATATAAAATATCTATGATTTCTGATAAAAAAATTTGTTTTTTATTAATAATATTTTTACAATATTCTATACATAAAAAGTTTGTAATTTTATTTTCTACTTGTTTATGTATGTATTTTTTATAATTCATATGATGAATAATTTGTTTAGATGGTTTTTCTATATTTTTTTTTTGTATAATAGCTTTAATAAGTCTATGATTAATTACATCACCAAATTTTCTTAATGGCGAAGTCCATGTAGCATATTTATATACACCTAACCCAAAATGCGGTCCTGGATAAATATTAAAAAATGTATGTGTTTGATATTTTCTTAGACGATTTATAACATAATATAAATTATGTTTTTTTAAATAAGAATATATATGTTGGTAGCCTTGTAATGTATTTAATTGAGATGGACGATAATTAATATGATGCGTATTTAATAATGTTGTTATTTTTTGTAATTTATTACAATTAAATCCATAATATATATTATATATGCCATAACCTAAATGTTGATATAAAATTTCTGCCGCACATATATTAGCAATAATCATGATTGTTTCAACCATTTTATGTGCGATTCTTTTTGTGACTACATGAATATCAATTATATTACCAGCACAATTTATTATTAATTTATATTCAGGATTATTAAAAAAAATTATATTTTTATTGTGCCATGGTAAACGATATAAATAAATTTTATATAATAAATTTATTTGTTGTTCGACATCTAGATTTTGAGGTATCCATGATCCTATATTTTCTAACCAATTAGAAACATTCACATAATTTAATTGTGCTTTAGATTGTATTAAACCCATAAAAAATTCTGTTTTATCTAATAAAATCTTACCTTTATCATTAATAATAATTTTACATATTAAAGCAGAACGAACTTGCATGGGTAGTAAAGAACATATATTTTCTGATATGTATTTAGGAAATAATGGAATATTAAAACCCGGAAAATAATTTGTAAACATACGTTCTAAAGCAATCATATCAATATTACTATCTTGTATAAAAAAGGCAGTAGGATCTGCAATGGCAACATATACTTGTAATTGTTTATTAGACATTTCTTTAATATATATAGCATCATCTATCTCTTTTGTATCACTATTATCAATAGTAATAAAACATAATTTAGTTAAATCTTGACGTAATATATGATTATCAATAATATCTATATTATCACATAAACTATTATGTGGAGGATGGATATTAATATTATATTGCGATAATATATGCCATAAAGATAAAGAATATTTTTTTTGTTCGGGTAAATATTCTAAAATTTTTGCTCGGAAAATATTATCTTTGCCTAAAAGAGGATGATGAATTAATTTAGCTATTACTATATTAGTAGTACATAATACCTCCTGATATTGTTTATCTATTACACATTCAATTTTATATTGATATAAATTAGGATTATCTGGAATAATAAATATTTGGTTCTGATATTGTTTAAGTTTACCTATAAAAATCTCTATAACAGATTTTAATAATTTTATTGGCATAACTTCTAATTGTTGTTTTTCTTTTAATATACAAGATAAAATATAATCTCCATGCATAATTTTTTTTAAAAATATTATAGGAATTTTATATATTTTCCCATCTTTTGATTCTAAAAAAATATTATTTTTTATGATTTTTACTATACCTTTTATATAACAAACAGGTTGTATTTTTTTTTTAAGTTGTAACAATATTTTATTATGTCGTAACATTATTTTTCAGTAAATATTATATATATTTAAAATTGTATTTTATTAGAATGGTATATCATCTTCAAAATTAATAGCATTATCTATATTTTTATTAACATCTATATCATTATCATTATTGTTTTTTACTTCTATGTTATTTTCTTGATTCTTCCATGCTTTATCCTGTGTTTTATCAACATTATTATGTTTATCTACAACATCATCTTTTATACGGAAATTATTTAATACTTGTAAAGTTCCACCTATACTCACAATAATTTCAGTTATATAACTATCTTGACCGTTTTGTTTTTGCCATTTACGTGTTTGTAAGTATCCTTCTATATATATTTGTGTTCCTTTTTTAACATATTCATTTGCAATTTCAGCAATTTTACCAAAAACTACTATTCTGTGCCATTCTGTTTTAACTCTATTTTCTCCTGTATTTTTATCTTTCCAAACATCAGAAGTAGCTAAAATAATATTGACAACTGGATTACCATTAGGCATGTAACGTATTTCAGGATTTTTACCTACATTACCTATTAAAATAACTTTATTAACACCTCGTTTACTTGCCATTGTGTTATGCCTTATATATATAAAATAGATGAAATTTTGAAATTTAAATTTTGTTAATTAATAAACGTAATTTTTTGATAGCATTAGTTTCTAACTGACGTATTCTTTCTGCAGATATGCCATAGTTATTTGCTAAAGATTGTAGCGTTTGTTTATGATGTTGTTTATTTAACCATCTAGCATTAATAATATTACGACTACGTTGATCTAGTTGTTGAATTGCATAATATAATTTACGAAAAATATATTTATCCCAATTATGTTGTTCAATTAATTTTGAAAAATTAGAATGTGTATCTTTTAGAAAAATATTAGAAGTAAAATTATTTTGTTGTTTTATTAGTGGATGAGTTGTAATATCTTGTGCAGACATACGAGATTCCATTTCACATACGTCTTTTACAGAAACTCCTAAAGTTTTTGCAACTATATTAATTTCATTTTTATGGAACCATCCTAATTTTTTTTTAATTTTACGTAAGTTAAAAAACAATTTTCTCTGTGATTTTGTAGTAGCAACTTTAACTATACGCCAATTACGTAGTACATATTCATGTATTTCTGCTTTAATCCAATGTATGGCAAAAGAAACTAAACGTACACCAACATTAGGATTAAATTTTTTTACAGCTTTCATTAAACCGATATTACCTTCTTGAATAATATCTGCTTGTTGCAAACCATAACCAGCATAATGTTTAGATATATGTATAACAAATCTTAAATGTGATAAAATTATTTTTTTTGCTGCTTCTATATCTTTTTTATAAAAAAAATTTCTAGATAAATATTGTTCTTCTTGTACAGTTAGTATTGGATAACTATTAGCAATATATATGTATGCTTCTAACGAACCTAACGAATGAGTATAAATTTGTGGAGTAAAAATATTTGCATTCATATAAAACCTCTCAAGAAATAAATATTTCTAACATATCTTAGAATTTTATTATAGTAATGCTTTTAATTATTCATAAAAATAGTATTAATAAATTTTTTAGCATTAAATAAATGTAAATCTGTAATTTGTTCTCCTGTACCTATATATCTTATAGGAATTTTATAATCGTTAGATAAAGTTATGATTATACCTCCTTTAGCCGTACCATCCATTTTGGTTAATACAATACCTGTTATACCTATATGTTTGTGAAATTCTTTAAATTGATTTATAGAATTTTGTCCAATATGTGCATCTAATACTAACATAATTTCATGTGGCGCATTATCTTTTTTTTTTCTAATAATTTTTACATTTTTTTTTAATTCTTGCATTAAAGCAATATTATTATGTGCACGACCTGCAGTATCAATAATTAATATATCTGCATTATTTTGCTGTGATTGTTGTATAGCATCATAAATTATAGCAGAGCTATCAATTTTATGATGTTGTGACGTTATCATATAACTATAACTTTTTTGACTCCATAATCTCAATTGTTGACTGGCAGCTGCACGAAATGTATCTCCTGCAACTAAAAAAACAGATCTATTTTGTTTATTAAAATAATAAGCTAATTTACCTATGGTAGTGGTTTTACCTACACCATTAACGCCTATAACGAATATTATATAAGGATTTTCATTTTTAATGATTAATGATTGTTCAACATGTATTAAAATATTTAAAATTATTTGTTTGATATATAAATATAATTTATGATGATCATATATTTTATTTTTTTTAGAATATTGCATAACATTTTGAACTATATTTCGTGTTGTACTTAAACTAATATCTGATTGAATCAATATTGTTTCCAAATTATGAAAAAAATTTATATCAATTGTTTTGGTTTTAGTAATAAAATGTATTAGATTTTCACCAATATTTTTACTAGCATCCCATATTTTTAATGTTAAATTTCGTAAAAAACTACTTTTTTTATTACAATCA
This sequence comes from Enterobacteriaceae endosymbiont of Macroplea mutica, assembly GCF_012571345.1. GTDB lineage: Bacteria > Pseudomonadota > Gammaproteobacteria > Enterobacterales > Enterobacteriaceae. Next base: position 23,415 of record NZ_CP046218.1, read on the forward strand.
TCTTTTTTTATTATCATATCTATTTAATATTATACAAAAGAATAATAATATTATAATACATAATTATAAAAATATTCTTTAAATAATTTATTAGAGTAATATTTTTTGTTAAAATATTAAATTTTATGAATCATAATAAAAAGAATAAAATATATATTATTACTGGTAAATGGAAATATAAAAAAATTACTATACATAATACTAATATTAGACCAACTATGAACTTTATTCGTGAAACCTTATTTAATTGGTTAAGCAATGATATATATATGTTAAATTGTTTAGACTGTTTTGCTGGTTCCGGGATACTAAGTTTAGAAGCATTATCACGAAATGCATATTCAGCAACTTTAATAGAAAATAATATTTTACATTTTAAAAAATTACAACAAAATATATCATTATTTAAAAATATCAATATTAAATTAATTTATGGTCATACATTACATGTGTTATCTACTCTGTCACAAAAATTTAATTTAATATTTATAGATCCTCCTTTTCATAAGGATAATTTTTTACTACAAACGACTTGTTTTTTGTTAGAAAAATATTGTTGTTTAAAAAATAATGCATATATTTATCTTGAGTATATGACAAAGAGTAGTCCTGTTTTATTACCATATAATTGGATACAATATCGTAAAAAAAAATTTGGTGTAGTAACATATGCTTTGTACAAAAAACATGCATGACACATTTTATGTGTTATATTTTTTTTATTATACATACATAAGGCGACTTATTAGTTATTTTTTTTATCATATTAAATTTCATAAATTCACAAAAAACTTGTATATCTGTAATAACTAAATGATTATTAGTTTTAATTAATAACGTCTCACCATATTTCATAATACTTGTAATTTTTTTAATCTTTACAAGTGTATAAGGACATTTAATATTTATTAAATTTAAAGAAAACTGTTGTTTTGCCTTAAACATATTTATTTGCAATAAAATTACGGTATAATTTATTATATAATAAATTATAAATTTTTTCATACTTTTTATTTTTGTAAAAGATGGTATAAATTTATTAATAAATATATTTTGTAATCATAAAACATTATTTATGTAGGATGATATTGTGAATTTGGATAAAAAAAAACAAGCTGCATTAGATAATGCTATTGTACAAATAGAAAATCAATTTGGAAAAGGTTCTATTATGAGATTAGGAGATAATAGAACTATGGACATATCATCTATATCAACAGGTTCTTTAACTTTAGATATAGCATTAGGCATTGGGGGTTTGCCTATAGGAAGAATAGTAGAAATATATGGTCCAGAATCTTCTGGTAAAACTACTTTAACATTACAAATTATATCAGAAGCACAAAAACAAGGTAAAATATGTGCTTTTATTGATGCAGAACATGCATTGGATCCCATTTATGCAAAAAAATTAAATGTTAATATTAATAGATTATTATGTGCACAACCTGATACAGGAGAACAAGCATTAGAATTATGTGACGCTTTAGCAAAATCTAATTTAATTGATGTTATAGTTATAGATTCTGTAGCTGCTTTAACACCAAAAGCAGAAATAGATGGTGAAATAGGAGACTCTCATATAGGATTAGCAGCTAGAATGATGAGTCAAGCAATGAGAAAACTTGCTAGTAATATGAAACAATCTAATACTTTATTAATTTTTATTAATCAAATACGTATGAAAATTGGTATTATATTTGGTAATCCAGAAGTAACTACAGGAGGCAATGCATTAAAATTTTATTCTTCAGTCAGATTAGATATACGCAAAATTGGTAATGTTAAACAAGGAGATATTATTATTGGTAGTGAAACAAGAGTTAAAGTAGTTAAAAATAAAGTTGCCGTACCTTTCAAACAAGCAGAATTTCAAATTATATATGGTATGGGTATTAATGTTTATGGAGAAATATTAGATTTAGGAGTGCAACATAATATTATCGAAAAATGTGGTTCATGGTATAGTTATAAAAAGGAAAAAATTGGACAAGGTAAAATTAATGCAATTGATTTTTTACAAAAAAATAAACAAATATCCGATGATATTGAAAAAAAGTTAAGAAAAATGTTTTTTAAACAAATTAATCATGAATAAGAAAAATTATAATAAAATATAATACATTTTATATAAGGTTTATATGTAATGGTATGTACAACAACACAAATTTGCCAAATGTTTTTAGATTTTTTCCATATTAAAAAACATAAAATTATGCCTGGTAGTTCTATTATACCACATAATGATAATTCTTTATTATTTACTAATGCTGGCATGAATCAATTTAAAAAATATTTTTTAGGTGCTGCACAATCACCATATCCAAATATAGTAACTGTACAAAAATGTGTTCGTGCTGGTGGAAAGAATAATGATTTAAAAAATATAGGTTTTACAAATCGTCATCATACGTTTTTTGAAATGCTAGGTAATTTTAGTTTTGGAAATTATTTTAAAGAAGAAGCTATAACTTTAGCTTGGGAATTATTAACATGTAGCAAATGGTTTCATTTAAACCCAAAAAAAATTTTTATTACAGTATATTATACTGATACTGAAACATATAATATTTGGTTAAATAAGATTGGTATCCCTAAAACACATATTATTCTCATATATGATAAAAATAACCAACAATATTATTCAGATAATTTTTGGCATATGGATACTATAGGTCCTTGTGGACCATCTACGGAAATATTTTATGATTTAGGCGAACATTTATCTGGTAACATACAAAATAATACTGGCGAACGTTTTATTGAAATATGGAATATTGTGTTTATACAATTTAATCAAAATTTACATAAACAATTAACTATATTACCTATTAAGTCTATAGATACAGGAATGGGTTTAGAAAGAATTAGTAGTATCTTACAAGGAGTAGATTCTATTTATAAAATAGATATTTTTGAAAAATTAATTCAACATATTGCTCATATATTACATTTAAATTTTATTAAACATCATCATTTAAATGTGATTGCAGATCACCTTAGAACATCAATATTTTTAATTGCATATGGTGTTATGCCTAGTAATGAACATAGAGGATATATTTTAAGAAAAATTATAAGAAGAGCTATTAATCATGGCATAATGCTAGGATATAAAAACATTTTTTTATATAAATTAGTACAGTTTTTTATTAATGAAATTGCATTTAATAGAGATAAAGAATTATTACAAAAACAATATTTATTAATCAAAAATACTATTAAACAAGAAGAACAGAATTTTCATCTAATTTTAACAAAAGGTATAAGTTATTTAAAAAAAGAAATTTTATATTTAGAAAATAATATTTTACCAGGAGAAAAAATTTTTTATTTATATGATACATTAGGTTTGTCTTTAGATGCAATTAAAGAAATTTGTTTGCAACAAAATATTATTATGGAACAAAATATTTTTTTAAAATTATTAAATAAACAACGTTCTCGATCTAAAAATAATAGCTTGTTTAAAAAAAACATAAACGTTTTTTATCATAATAGTCAAACACAGTTTCTTGGATATAACCATATTAATACAAAAAGTAAAATTTTAAATATTTATTTCCAAAATCATATTATACAAAAAATTATTAAAAATGATAAAGCTATTATAATATTAGACATTACTCCATTTTATGGTGAATCTGGCGGACAATTAGGTGATATAGGGTTTATAAAAAAAAATAATGAAAATATTTTTCAAGTTATAACAACTACTATACAAGGTAATTTAATATTACATAACGGCATCATGATACAAGGTGAATTAGTACAAAATGATATAGTAACTGCAGAAATTGATCTTATTTATCGTAATCAAATTAGTAGAAATCATACGGCAACACACTTATTAAATTATAGCTTGCGTAAAATATTAGGCACACACATACAGCAAAAAGGTTCTTTAATTACTTCAGAATATTTCAGATTTGATTTTTTATATAATTTATCTATTACATCAAAACAAATTATAAATATAGAAAACATGATTAATCAATATATATTTAAAAACATCCATGTTACTTCTTATAATATATCAAAACAAAATATTAATCTACAAGATAATATTATTTTTTTACAAAACGAACAATACAATGATATTGTTCGGGTAATACATATTCTCAATCTTTCTAAAGAATTATGTTGTGGCACACACGTTACCACAACATGTGAAATAGGTTTGTTAAAAATTATTAAATGCCTAAGTATTGCACATGGAATTAAAAGAATACATGCTGTTACACATAAAAATGCTTTATCATATATACAAACAAGAGATAAAATTATAAAATCTATTACGGAAATGTTTAAAATAGATGATAAAAATGTTGTTAATTATATTATGAACTATCAAAATAAAAATAGTGTTATACACAAACGATTACAAAAAGCAGAAAATTATATTGCAAAGCAAATAATTAAAAAAATAATACAAGATAATATTATATTTAATAATATTAACCTTTTAATTAGTGAATTATATGATTATGATCCAATACAATTTAATTATATATTAAAAAATATGATAAACAAATTTGATAAATTTATTATTATATTATCTACAATATGGATTAAAAAAATCTTTATTTTAATAAAAATTACACCTAACTTAAATATAAATGCATTAGATATTATTAATCTTAATATAAGTAATACTACTAAATATAATATAAATGGCACAAAATCAGCCGCACAGATTATCATTAATAATAATATAGATCAATATTACTGTTTCATATCTAAGATTAAAACATTTATTTTAAATAAAATTAATATGTTACTGCATGAAAAAAAAAATAATTAATATTTTATATATTAAATTTATACATTTTAATATATATTAAAATGATAAAATATTTTAATTAAATATTAATAATATTGCATTGATATTTTTCAAGGAGAAAAAAAAAAGATGCTAATTCTTACTCGTAGAGTGGGAGAAACTCTTATGATTGGTGATAATGTTATAGTCACCGTATTAGGTATTAAAGGAAATCAGGTGCGCATTGGTGTAAATGCTCCTAAAGACATTGCCGTACATCGTGAAGAAATTTATCAACGTATACAAGCAGAAAAAAACCAACAAACAATTTAAAAATATATTGAACATTTATTTAGTATTTATATATGTATTTATTATACATTTTATTATATTTTATGCTATCATAAAAAATGAAATTACGATATTATGTAGGTGAGATGGCCGAGTGGTTGAAGGCGCACCCCTGCTAAGGGTGTATATAATTATGTTATATCGAGGGTTCGAATCTCTCTCTCACCGCAGATAATTTTTATGCACCTGTAACTCAGTGGATAGAGTATTCGGCTACGAACCGAACGGACGGAGGTTCGAATCCTCCCAGGTGTATTTTTTATGTAAAAATATCATAAAAAGATTAACTATTATAACGTAAAATTTCATTTATTTGAATTTTACTTAAAGTTTTTGCATTAACCTTTTTAACAATAATTACACAATATAAATTATATTTACCATCTTGTGATGGTAAAGTTCCTGGTACCACTACTGAATATTTTGGTACTTTACCATAATAGATTAGACCGTTAGTTCTATCATATATTTTTGTACTTTGTCCGATAAATACACCCATAGAAATAACAGAACCTTTTCCAATAATAACACCTTCAACAATCTCAGATCTAGCACCAATAAAACAATTATCCTCGATAATAGTAGGAGTATTTTGTATCGGTTCTAATACTCCCCCAATACCAACACCACCAGAAATATGTACGTTTTGACCTATTTGAGCACATGAGCCAATAGTAGCCCAAGTATCAATCATAGTACTGTGTGCTATATATGCACCTATATTAATAAATGAAGGCATAACAACACTATTCTTACCAAGATATGCGCCATATCTTATAGTTGCAGGAGGTACTATTCTGCATCCTATCTGTTGAAAATCATTATCTGTAAATTTATTAAATTTTAAAGGTATTTTATCATAGTAATTACTATGATCATGTTGAATTAAAAAATTTTTTTGTATTTTAAAATACAATAGTATGGCTTGTTTAATCCATGTATGTGTTATCCATGTGTTTTGTTTTTTTTCTGCAACTCTTAATTCTCCATTATTTAACATTTTAATAATTTGATAAACATATGTAATAATTTCTTCATTATGTAAGATAGATTTATCATTTAAATTATGTGTTTTAAAATATTTTTCTATGATAATCTTGATTTTTTCCATATAATATTTCTTTTAAAATTTGTAATATTTTGTAATATAACATAAATATATTTTTAAAAGACATAGATAATATATATATCTATGTTTTATTTTGAATATTATCATTATATCTTTACCATATAAAATAATAATATTTTTATTGAGTTATATTTAAATAAATAATGTCTATTTTTTGTCTTAATAAATTAATATATTGTATATTATCTTTTTTTTTTAAAAAACTACATATATAACTTATAGTTTTAAGACCGATACCATTAATTTTTAATAAATGATATTTATCAGTTTTTAAAAAATTTTCTAAAGTAACAAAATGATCCGCAATATTTTTTGAAGTAACAATACCCATATTTTTAATTCCTAAAGCAAATAAGAAATTATGTAAATAAACTTTATGTTTGGCATATAAAGATAATAATATTTTTTGTATAGTAGTCTCGCCTAGATTTAGTAATCTCAATTGTTTTTTATTGAGTGCAAATAAATCCATAACATTGGATATTATATTTTTTTCTACTAAACGATAAATTAATTGTTTACCTACATATTTAATATTTATAGCATTTCTAGATATAAAATGTTTTAAATATTCCTTAAACTGTGCTTTACAAGAAAAACTAGCTGAACAATATAATAAATTATTATTATTAATAATTTTAGCATTACAACTAGGACAAAATTGTGGTATAATAATTTTATTGCTATGTTGTTTTGTTCTTTTACTTTTTACTACATGTATAATTTTAGGTATAACATTGCCACAACGTTGTATAGTAATTATATCACCTATTTTTAAATCTAATCTATAAATTTCATTAATATTATATAATGTAGCATAACAAATTTTCACTCCTGAAATTTTAATACTCTTAAAGTATGCTATAGGTGTAATAATGCCAGTACGTCCTGTTTGAAAAAAAATTTGTTTTAATATTGTACTTTTTTCTTGTGAAGGAAACTTATACGCTATAGCCCATTTTGGTGCTCGTGAATTACAACCAATTTGTTTTTGTAAAAAAATATCATTAATTTTAATTACAATACCATCAATGTCATACGATAATTTATGCCTATTTGTTTTAAAAAAATCATAAAATTGGATAATTTCTTGTAATGTTGTGCAAGATATAATATTACTAGAGATAGGCAATCCATATGTTTTGCATTGTTTAAGTAATGTTGTATGATAACAGGCTATATTACGATTAGCAAAACCAACACCATAACAAAAAAAACTTAATAAATTAGCGTAATTATTTATATTACGCATACGTAAAAGTCCAACAACAGCACTTCTAGTATTACAAAATTTTTTTTTTTGCATCAAAAAATTTTGATTAATATAATAAAAATTTTTTTTGGTTATAAAAATTTCACCGCGTACTTCTAATGTTTGTGGAATATTGTTACCTTTTAATTTTATCGGTATATCCTTAATTAAAGAAATATTATGTGTAATATCTTCACCTATATATCCATTACCTCTTGTTAAACCATGTATTAAATGTCCATTAATATATAAAAGATTAATAGCCACACCATCAAATTTTAATTCACAACAAAAAAAATTTTTATAGTTGATATATTTTTTATATAAACAAATAAATTGTTTATATAAAAACTGACTGTTAAACGTATTTTGTAAAGATAACATTGGTGTTTTATGCGCAATTTGTTTGTAATGTTTTAATAATGAATCATTAATATTTTGTGTAGGAGATTTTTGTTTTTTTTCTAATGGTATGTAACGTTCTAGTTTTTCTAACTTTAAAAGTAATAAATCATATTGTTGGTCAGTAATTGCCGGTTTATTCAATACATAATATTTATAATTACAAATATTTATTTTTTCACGTAATTTATGTATAAGTTTATTGACTTTAATCATTAAAATTATATCTAATATTTAGGATAATATTAATTTTATAATTTCCATATTGTTTTGTCATGCAAATCTTCTAAAAAAATATTATTTTTTTGTAAAAAATTACGAATATTATCAGCTTCTCCCCATAATTTTTTTTTTCTCGCTACACAACGTTTTTGAATTAATTGTTCTATTTCTAATTTATGTAAAATTTTTGTTGTATGATTTGTAAAATAAGATTTTGGATTATAAAATAATATACCTAAAATATTACCTAATTTTTTTAAAAGTAACATTAAATGTTGTTGTAAAATAAAATTTTTTTTATGATAAGCAATATTTATATTATGTGATATTTTGAATAAAATACTATATGCTTTTGGTGTATTAAAATCATCATTCATGGCATCATAGAATTGTTTTTCTAAATTACTACATGGAATATTTTTAAGATTTATTTCTTTTATTTTACTTATATTATAAATAGCTCTATATAGTTTTTTCATAACAATACAAGCTTTTTGAAGTTTTTCTTCATGAAAAATTATTGGTCTACGATAATGTGTAATAGTAAAAAAATAACGAATAACTTCATTATTATATTTAGATAATATATCTTTCAGTTTAATATCATTTTGTAATGTTTTAGACATTTTTGTATTATTAATAATAATCATCCCAGTATGAATCCAAAAATTAACCTTAAATAAGGGATGCATGCATTGTGATTGTGCTATTTCATTTTCATGATGTGGAAAAATTAAATCATTCCCACCTCCATGTATATCAAAATTATATCCAAAATATTTATAACTTATTGCGCTACATTCTATATGCCAACCAGGTCTGCCATATCCCCATGGTGATAACCATCCTATTTGTTTCTGTAAACATTTTTTCCATAGMACAAAATCTTGACAATGTTTTTTAAAAAATGTATCTATAAAATTTATATTTAAAAAATTTTTATGTGTTTTTTGCCGTGATAATTGGCCATAATATTGATAACTAGAAACATCAAACACAACATCACCATTATTAGCTATATATGCATGTTGTTTTTCTAAAAGAATTTGTATAAATTGAATAATTTCATTAATATGTTTTGTTACTTTAGGTTCAATAGTAGGATGTATAATATTTAATTTATTTAAATCCGTATGCATAAGATTAATAATATTAGATACAATATTTTGCATATATTTCATATTATTATTTTTAACTAGTTTTATTATTTTATCATCTATATCTGTAATATTACGTATATATGTAATTTTATAACCTAAAAACTGGAAATATCTAATCATAATATCAAAAATTATAAATGTTCTTCCATGACCAATATGACATGTGTCATAAGGAGTAACACCACACACATACATTTTAATATGTTTATGTAATATTGTGCGAAATATTTCTTTTTTTTTACTTAAAGTATTAAAAATTTTTAACATAAATTATATCCATAAAAAATCAATTTTGTTAAATAAAAAAATATATTTTAATAATGACTGCATATAAAATAACATATGATTATGAATCAATACCATTATAATAGTCTATATAATTATCAAATCTAGCAATTTTATTATTAAATGTTAATTTAATATTACCAATAGGACCATTACGTTGTTTACCAATAATAATCTCTGCAATTCCTTGTAATGCACTATGTGCATTATAGAGTTCATCTCTATATATAAAAATTATTAAATCTGCATCTTGTTCTATAGAACCAGATTCTCGTAAATCTGAATTCATGGGACGTTTATCAGCTCTTTGTTCTAAAGATCGATTTAATTGCGATAAAGCAATAACTGGCACATGCAGTTCTTTTGCTAATGATTTTAAAGAACGAGAAATTTCCGTAATTTCTAATGTACGATTAAAAGAAAGCGATGGCACTCTAATTAATTGTAAGTAATCTATCATAATTAAACTTAAACCATTATGTTCTCTAAACATTCTTCTTGATCTTAAACGTATTTCAGTAGGTGTTAATTCTGAAGAATCATCAATATATATATTTTTTTTTTTTAATAAATTATTCATAGTATTAGAAATTTTCTGCCAATCATGATCATTTAATTGGCCTGTTCTAATTTTACTTTGATATACTCTAGATAATGAAGATAACATGCGTATCATAATTTGTTCACAAGGCATTTCTAAACTAAATATTAAAACAGGTTTATCTTGTAACATAGCAGTATATTCACAAATATTCATGGCTAAAGTAGTTTTACCCATAGCTGGTCGGGCGGCAATAATAATTAAATCTGATTTTTGTAATCCTGCTGTTTTTTTATTTAATTCATGATATCCTGTGTCTACACCAGTAACACCATTTTTAGGCATTTTATAAAATGTTTCTATTTTAGAAATTGTAACTTCTAAAATTTCATCTATATTTTTAGGTTTAGTATCTTTATTTAAACGTTTTTCTGCAATACGGAAAATACGTGATTCTGCTAAGTTTAATAATTCTTCACTTTTTCTACCATTAGGATAATAACCTGCTTCAGCAATAATATTCGCTGCAGCGATCATTTCTCTTAAAATTGCTCTTTCACGCACGATATCTATATATGCATAAATATTAGCAATGCTAGGAATATTTTTTGATAATTCAGCTAAATAAGCAAAACCTCCTACTTTTAGTAATTTATGTTTACTATCTAAGGATTCAGATAATGTAATTAAATCAATAGGTTTGTTAATATCAATAAGAATTTTCATTTCATGAAAAATTATTTTATGTGATAAGATAAAAAAATCTTCTGTAATAATTTTATCAATAACTTGTTCCCATCGATTATTATCTAGCATTAGTGATCCTAATATGGATTGTTCAGCTTCTAAAGAATAGGGAGGAATTCTAATATTTTCTACTTGTGTATCTTTTCTTATTATTGATTTTTGAGTAATATTATTAGTCATAAATTATAAAAATATTTGTTAAAGTTTGAGGTTAAAAATAATTTATTAAGTTATATATCATTATATTATTTATTTGATAAAAGATAATGCTTTATTTAAAACTTGTATACTATTATATGTTATATAATTATTTTTATTAGTTAAGTATTGTTTAAAAATTTTTGCACCTTCCATACCATGGAAAAAATTTAATATAGGTGTAATAATAGAATAAAATGCTATACCATTATTTAACATTTTTTCTATATAAGGGAACATTGATTCAATCACACTAATAGGATTTTGTATTGGCTTTTGCATGGAAAATAATGCTTGATCAACATGCATTAATATTCTAGGATTATGTAAAATACTACGACCTAACATAACTCCATCAACATATTGTAAATGTTTTTTTGCTTCTAACAAATTTTTAATACCGCCATTCAGTGTAATATTAATTGATGGGAATTTTTTTTTAATTTTATAAATTATAGGATAATCTAATAATGGTATTGTTAAATTTTTTTTTGTTGTTAGATTATTATATAATAATGCTTTTCTAGCATGCAAAATAAATCTTTTACAACCATGATGAGATAATTGATATATTAGTTCACACAAAAAATCATAACTATTTGCATCGTTAATGCCTATTCTTGTTTTAATTGTTACCGGAATATTCACACTATCTGACATAGCTTTAATGCAATCAGTAACAATATGTAAATGATTCATTAAACAAGCACCAAAATTATTTCTTTGTGATTGTAACGAAGGACAACCAACATTAAAATTAATTTCTTTATATCCTATTTTTTCTGCTTTTATAGCACATAAAGCAAGTATTTTAGAATTATTTCCAGCTAACTGCAATACTAAATTATCATCATGATAATTTGTTAATAAAATATCTTGGTTATGTATTATAGCATGACAATGAATCATTTCTGTATATAATAATGCTTTTTGAGTTAATAATCTATAAAAATATCTACAATATTTATTAGTTCTATGTAACATGGGTGCAATTTCAAAACGAAAATATTTCATATGATATTAAAATGAATAAAGTTATATTACTTTAATGTATATATGGATTATGGTTATTTTTATATTGTAAAATAATAGGTGAACCAATATAACCCAATTTAGTATGTAGTATATTTATTAAATAACGTTTATAATTATTATTTAATCTAGTTACTTGATTGCCATGCAACATGATTACTAATGGATTGTATTGTATTATATGAATAAATTTTATTTTAATACGTCTACCTTTATATATATTTGGAGAAACATTATTTGTTGCATCATATAAAATATTCATAAGTTTGGAAGTTTTAATTTTCGCATGAGTAATATTATATATTTGATAGATTAACTTAAAAATATTCATACAACCTCTACCAGTTTTAGCTGATATACATATAACTGGTAAATATTTATATATCTTATAAAGATTTTTTTTAAAATGATGAAATATATTTGATGTAATTAAATCATATTTATTAATAATAATAATAATAGATTTACCTTGATTAATAATATATTGTATTAATGCTATATCTTTTTTATATAATGTTTTTTTACCACCATCAATAATAAATAATATCATATTAGATTGTTTAATTGTAATAATAGTTTTATTATAAGAATATGTATTTATATTTAAGTGAGAATTATTTTTATATATTCCAGGTGTATCAATTAATATTATATTTTTATAATTATTATAGTAATTTTCTATAGGTACTATTATACAATTTCTCGTAGTACCTGCGGTACTATGCATAATGATACGATTTTTTTTAATAATACGATTAATTAGTGTAGATTTACCTACATTAGGCATACCTACAACGGCAATTTTAATGTATTGTGGATTAGAAAGAATGTTATCTTTAGTAATATTATTAAATATCATTTTATTTTGTTGTTTATATATTTTTTTTACAAAAATATACAGTATTTTATATAATTTTTTAAGATCGCTATTTTTTAATAAATTAACACGGTAAATATCACATCCTAAAGATAATAATTCTTTTATATCTATTTTATTATGACTATTAACTAATAATAATATATGTTTATTATGTGTTCTAATATCTTGTAAAATTTGATAGTCTAAAGTATTCAATATATTATCTCTAACTAATAATATAACTAAATCTGCTTCTTTAATTGCTTGTATAGTTTGCATTTTAATTTCTTGATTATATTTATTTAAAAAAATACCATCATTTAAATAATAATTACCTGTATCAACACAAACATACGTATATTTATGAATATAACCATATCCATATTGTCTATCTCTTGTAAAACCAGGAATACTATTTACTATAGCCTCGTTTGTTTTTGTTAAAATATTATATAAAAAAGATTTTCCTGTATTATTTGCACCTACAATAGTGATTATTGGATAATGATATGCCATAATATAAATCTCTTAAAAAAATATATTTTTTCATACATAGACTATATTATATATAGTATTCTATTTGTAAAATAAACCATATACTGATAATATATGTAGTTAAATAATTATTTATATTGTATATATAAGATATCTCTATTTCGTGAATATATGAAATTTTTTATAACATTATTTTTGTTATATCATTTTAGATAATGTAGTTATTAATTGTGTTTCAGAGATACTTACTTGAGAATGAGCTTTTAAATCTTTTATGGTAATAGTATTATTTGATATTTCATCATCACCAATAATTAATATAAAATGAGCTTTTTGTTTTATAGCTTTTTTAATTTGTTTTTTAATGTTTATAAACAAATAACTTACTAAAATTCTTATTTTAGGGAAAACTTTTATAATTTTTTCTCGTATTTCTAATATTTTATATAAAATATGGTTATCTTTCATAGGTATTAAATAAATGTCGATATGATATGTATCAAATATATTAAAAATTTTTAAATTTTTTAATAATAATAAGACTCTTTCAATGCCAATAGCACATCCAACACCATTATTTTGTTTTTTATCACTCATATGTTGTATTAATTGATTGTATCTACCACCACCACAAATAGTATATTTTAAAGTATCTAGAGTATTTATTGTTGTCCATTCAAATACAATGTCATTATAATAATCTAAACCTCTAACTAAATTATCATTAATATGAAATTTAATCCCGATATGATTTAATAGATCACATAATATATTAAAATTATTAATACTATATGCATCTAAATAATTTTTTAATTTTGGTGCTTGTTTTAATAATTGTTGTGTTGCTATATTTTTACTATCTAAAATTCTTAAAGGATTAGAATTTATTTTTTTAATACTATTTGTATCTAATAATTTTATATTTTTTAAAAAAAATTTTTTTAAATGTTGCATATAAATTTTTCGGATAGCAATAGAACCAATAGTATTAACTTCTAAATTTACATATTTGATAATATTTAAATTTTTCCATATATGAAATGTTAGAATTATAATTTCAGCATCAATATAAGGTTCTGTTAAGCCGAGAGCTTCAATACCTATTTGGTGAAATTGTCTATATCTTCCTTTTTGTGGTCTTTCATAACGAAACATAGGACCAATATACCATAAACGATGTGATCTATACAATAGATTATGTTCTAATATAGCTCGTATAAAACCAGTAGTACCTTCTGGACGTAAAGTTAACATATCACCATTTTTATCATATAAATTATACATTTCTTTTGTAACAATATCTGTATCTTCACCAATTGTTTGATGATATAATAAATTTTTTTCAACAATAGGTATTTTAATTTCTTGGTAACCATAATTATTTAGTATTTTTTTTGTTACATGTTCTATATATTCCCATAATATAGTCTCTGGAAACATGTAATCATGCATACCATGTACTGCATTAATATTTTTCACCATGTGATTTTCTCTAAAAATTATAAATATAACAAATTATAGCTTATTGAACTATTTATAAAAGATATTTATAATAAAATTATACTTTCAAATAATAAGTAACTATATATATTATTATATATATAAATATTAATCGTAAAATATAGAATATATTTTATATACATAAAATTAGAAATATATTTTATTACAATAAAATATTAATCACATAAAATGCATGATGATATTTATTGGATGACGCATGCACTAAAATTAGCCAAACAAGCACAAAACAATGGTGAAGTTCCTGTAGGCGCTGTTATTATTAAAAATAATAAAATTATTTCTCAAGGTCAAAATAGTTCTATTATAAAACATGATCCTACAGCACATGCTGAAATAATTGCATTAAGAAATGCTGGAACATATTTACAAAATTATAGGTTATTAAATACTACTATGTATGTAACATTAGAACCATGCATGATGTGTACTGGTGCTATTATAATTAGCAGGATAGAACGTCTTGTGTTTAGTATATATAATACTAATACACATCATAGTATTCCATTAGCTAATTTATTAAATACATATAAAATTAAAATACATACTGGTGTTTTGGTTAAAGAATGTACTAATATTATTCAAAATTTTTTCTTTAATAAGAGAATTAAATAATTATCTGATAAGGATATATATTATATATGTTAAATAATAATCATACTGATAAAAAATTATGGCATATTATCAATAAAGAAAATATACGTCAAAAAAATAATATTATATTAATTGCATCTGAAAATTATGTTTCACAAGAAATTATGGATATACAAGGAACACAATTAACAAATAAATATGCTGAAGGATATGTTAATGCAAGATATTATGGCGGTTGTAAATATATTGATCAAATTGAACAATTAGCTATTCAACGAGCAAAAAAATTATTTAAAGTTGATTATGTTAATGTGCAACCTCATTCTGGTTCACAAGCTAATTTCGCAGTATATCATGCTTTACTATCTCCAGGAGATACTATTATGGGATTATCATGTTCACATGGTGGACATTTAACTCATGGTGCTAAAGTAAATTTCTCTGGACAAATATACAATAGTATTTTTTATCATACTGACCATACAGGTCATATTAATTATGAAGATATATTACGATTAGCTCTAAAATACAAACCTAAGATGATTATTGGAGGATTTACATCATATTCCGGATTATGTCGTTGGAATAAAATCCGAGAAATTGCGGATATCATACAAGCTTATTTTTTAGTAGATATATCACATATTGCTGGATTAGTTGTAACGGGATTATATCCTAATCCATTACCTTATGCACATGTTGTAACTAGTACTACACATAAAACTTTAACAGGACCTAGAGGTGGATTAATATTATCTATGATACAAAATCAATATTTATTTCATAAATTAGATAAGGGCGTATTTCCTGGTAGTCAAGGAGGCCCATTAATGCATGTAATAGCTGCTAAAGCCTGTGCATTTAGAGAAGCATTACAACCATCATTTATTTTATATCAAAAACAAATATTAAAAAATGCAAAAGTTATGGTTAAAATTTTTAAAAAAAGAAAATTTAATATTGTTCATAATATAACTTATAATCATCTATTCGTGATCGATCTTACTAATAAAAATATCACAGGAGTAGAAGCTGAAAAACTTTTAGAAAATTATAACATTATTGTTAATAAAAATTTAATTCCTGATGATACGCATACAGCTATGATTACTTCAGGTATTAGAATAGGTACTCCTGCTATTACAAAAAGAGGTTTTAAAATAAAAGAAGTCATATTGCTTACTCATTGGATTGCTGATATTATTGATAATAAAACAACATATTTGATTAATATCAAAAATAATATTATAAATTTATGTAAAAAATATCCTATATATTAGCGTAAAATTAATTTGATGCAAGGA
The DNA here is from genome assembly GCF_012571345.1 of Enterobacteriaceae endosymbiont of Macroplea mutica. Lineage (GTDB taxonomy): Bacteria > Pseudomonadota > Gammaproteobacteria > Enterobacterales > Enterobacteriaceae. The sequence continues at coordinate 40,266 of NZ_CP046218.1, forward strand.
GAAAATATAGTATGTCACAATATTCTGTTGTACTTTGTGTTACTGATGGTGTAGAAGATATTGAAGCGGTGACTTCAATTGATATTTTAACAAGAAGTAAAATCAATGTGATAACAATAAGTACAAATAATCAACATAAAATTAAATGTGCTTATGGTACAAATTTATATATTGATATTTTATTAAAAAATTATCAAGTGCAAAATAACCATATTGCTATTATTTTACCTGGAGGGTTGCAAGCAGCAGAACATTTTGCAACAAATCATATGTTGTTATCTTATATTAAATTGTTTAAAAAAACACAACGGATTATAGGTGCAATATGTGCTACGCCAGCTATATTTTTAGCAACACATAATATATTTACTACAGCAAAAATGACAAGTTATGTTGGTTTAAAAAACTTAGTACCCGATATACAGTGGTTAGATAAACCAGTTGTATGGGATGAACAAAACAAATTACTAACTGCACAAAGTGTGAAACATGCTATTAATTTTAATTTAAAATTAGTAAGTATTATATTAAATAATAATATTGCATCTAATATTCAATCGGTATTATAACTATATTATATATTTTAACAYATATATAATATAGCAAATGATGTGTTGTCATTGTATTTAGATATACGTTAGAATTTATATTCTAATCTGATTAACCATTTTATCTAAAACACCATTTATAAATTTATAGCTGTTATCTACACCACCAAAAATTTTTGCTAAACCAATACTTTCATTAATAATAACTTTATGTGGTATATCTAAACGATGTATAAGTTCATATAATGAAAGACGTAAAATAGCTTTTTCAATTTGTCCTAATTCTAATAAATTTCTTGATAAAAATGGTTTCATTGTTTTATCTAGATAAATACTATTTTTAATTACTCCGATAATTAATTCATTAAAATAATCAAGATCTATTTGTTTAATATTTTTTATAGATTCATGTATAAAATAATATTGTATATCATGTAAGTTATTTTTTGATAGTTGCCAAGAATAAATAGCCTGTACAGCATATTTACGTGCTTGATATCTGCCTTCATATTTCACAATATTACCTTTAAATTTATAATAATTTAATTTCTTTAGATATATTTATCATTTCTAATAATGTTAATGCAGATTCGATACCTTTATTACCTTGTTTCCCATTTGATCGGTTGATTGCTTGTTCTAAATTATCTGTACTTAATACGCATAAAATGATAGGTATTTGATTTATAATAGATAAACTAGATATCTGTGTATAAATTTCTTTAGTTAAATATTTATAATGTGAAGTTATACCTTTAATAATTGTTCCAATAACCATTATTCCGTCATATATATTTTTTTTGATTAATAATTGTGTGGTATAAGATAATTCATAAGTTCCAGGAACCCAAATTATCGTAATATTCTTATCTGGTATTAGACCTAATCGTTTAAAAATATCTAATGATGCTTTTAATAAATTTTTATTTATTATAATATTATACCGAGTTACAATAATGGCTATATAAGTATTTTTATTAATAATTCCTGTATTAATTATTTTCATATTTATGTCCAAAATATTTATTTACGGGTTTTAAAACTATTTTTAAATCTTGTGCAATTTTTTTTATGTATATATAACGAAATTGAGGCGCATCCTTTATATTATATATTTTTGTCCAATTACATAAATTTAATGAAGAAGGACCTAGTATTTGAGGAGACATATAAATTATTAATTCATCTATTAAATTATTTGAGATTAAATATCCTGATAATATACTGCCAGCTTCTACTAACAGATTATTAATACCTTTAGTAGCTAATTTTTGTAGTAAAATTTTTATATTAAAATAACCATTAACTATTGGTATCATCATTTGCGTGACATGCGCAGGCCAATTATTATGATGAATATTATTTTTAATTAATATTATTTTTTCGGGTATAGAAATAATTTTATGATATGGAGATATATTATTATGTTGGTCAAGAATAATTCTTATTGGTTGTCTCAAAAATTTTTTAGGATATTTTTTTTGTACGTAAGTATTTAAATTATACCAATTAACAATTAAGGTAGCATTATCTTGTAAAATTGTTTTACTAGTACTTAAAATAGCAGAATTTTGTGCACGTAATTTGTGTACATCTTGTCTAGATTTTAATGATGATATCCATTTACTTAAACCATTACATAATGCAATTTTACCGTCTATAGATGATGCAAGTTTTAATTGTATATATGGCATACCAAATAATATTCTTTTAAAAAACCCATAATTAATACGTTTGGCTTGTTCAGATAATATATTAATAGTCGTTTTTATGCCATGTTGTGCTAATAATTTTATACTTTTCCCATTTATCCTGGGATTAGGATCAATATTAGCTATAACTATACGATATATTTTTGCTTTAATTAGTGCATGACAACATGATGGAGTTAAATGATCATAGTTACAAGGTTCTAACGTAGTATAAACAGTAGAATTTTGGGCTTGTCTCCCAGCCATATTTAATGCATTAACTTCTGCATGTTGTCCGCCTGTTTTAAAATGGTATCCTTTACCAATAATATTATTATTTTTAACAATAATACAACCTACATTAGGATTAGGAGTAGTAGTATATATACCTAATTTAGCTAAATTAATAGCTTTCATCATAAAAAATTCATCTGTACACACAATTAATAACCTTTATAACAAAAAAGTTTTTAGTACTCATTTATTTATTAAATATAAAAAATATGATATTTTAATATATAACATTGAATTTTATAGAAAAAAATATAATAATTAATTTATTAGTCATATTTTTAATTTAAAAATCATTCCTATAATACTATTATAGATTATAACATACATAATAAATATTTTACTTATATAAAATTTTTATGTATAAATAATGAATTTTAAATTTTCATATATAAATTATTTTAAATATTTTTTTGAATTAAATTTGAAATTTAATATCTAATCTTATAAAAGATCAAAATTATAAAAAACTAAACTTTAATTTTGTTAAAATGGATAAATTTTGTTATGCAAGAACAAATTATTATTTTTGATACTACATTACGTGACGGTGAACAATCATTGAAATGTAGTTTAACAACTAGAGAAAAAATAGAAATTGCATTATCATTAGAATCAATGGGCATAGATATTATAGAAGTAGGCTTTCCGGTTTCTTCTCCTAAGGATTTTAATACAACAAAAGAAATTTCTAGTATTATTAAAAATAGTACAATATGTGGATTAGCAAGATGTAAAAAAAATGATATAGATTTAGTATATGAGGCATTAAAAAAAGCTAAAAATTTTAGAATACATATTTTTTTAGCAACATCACCATTACATATTATTACAAAATTAAACATGACTTTAGATCAAGTTATTGAACGTATAATATTTATGATTAAATATGCTAAACAATATACTCATGATATTGAATTTTCTTGTGAGGATAGTACCCGAACACCAATTAAAGATCTATGTTTAGTAATAGAAGCAGCCATACAAGCTGGAGCGACTACGATTAATATACCAGATACAGTAGGTTATATTTTACCATATGAATATGGCAAAATGATTACATCAATCAAAAATAAAGTACATAATATTGATAAATGTATTATTTCTGTACATACACATAATGATTTAGGTATGGCGGTTGGCAATGCTATTACTGCAATGCATGCTGGCGCTAGACAAATAGAAGGTACTATTAATGGTATTGGAGAACGAGCTGGTAATTGTGCTTTAGAAGAAATAATTATGGCCATACATACTAGAAAACAATTACTAAACGTTAAAACTAATGTTAACAAACAAAAAATATATAATACCACAAAGATCGTTAGTCAAATATGTAAAATTCCTATAGCCTTGCATAAAGCTATTATAGGTAAAAATGCTTTTTCACATTCTTCAGGCATACATCAAGATGGTATTATCAAAAATCGCCAAACATATGAAATTATAGATCCTAATATTATAGGATTAAAAACACAAAAAATATATTTAACAGCAAAATCAGGACGGGCAGCTATTAAATATCACATGGAATTAATGGGTTATCCACATAATACATATAACATTAATCAACTATATGATAATTTTATTAAATTAGCTGAAAAAAAAGGACAGGTATATAATTATGATTTAGTTACACTAGCTTTCAATCATAAGATATATAATAAAAAAAATTTTTATACATTAGTATCATTTAAGATTACATATAATTCAACAAAAATATCTCATGCTACGATAAAATTGAARTGTAATGATGTAACATATATACAAACTTCAACAAATATAGAACCTGTAAATGCAATATTTAAAGCTATTAAAAAAATCATACAATATAATATACATTTATTAAAATATAAATTAATTATGCATCATAATAACAATATTATAGGATATGTTAATATTAAGATCAGATATCAAAATATTACTTTTTATGGTATTAGCCATTTTACTAATAATATTATAGAAACCTTTATACATGCTATCATTAATTGTTTAAATGATATATGGAAATTTCAACAAACAAAAAATCTGTATGCATATAAAAAATAATAATAGGAATTTTATGAATAATATGTTTAAATTAGCGGTACTTCCTGGAGATGGTATTGGTCCAGAAGTTATGCAACAAGCATTAAAAATTTTAAATAAAGTTAAAAAATATTTGAATAAAAAGATTATTATTAATACATATAAAGTAGGTGGTGCAGCTATTAATACTTTTGGACATGCACTACCTAAAGAAACATTACATGGATGTGAGGAATCTGATGCAATATTATTTGGTTCTATTGGAGGCCCAGAATGGGATTCTTTGCCTTTAGAAAAAAGACCAGAACAAGGATCATTATTAAAATTAAGAAAACATTTTAATTTATTTGCTAATTTGCGACCAGCATATATTTATGACAATTTATATTCATTAAGTCCTTTAAAAGATGAAATTATACAAAAGGGATTTAATGTAATATGTGTTAGAGAACTTACTGGAGGAATATATTTTGGTCAACCAAAAGGAATACAATATCAACAAAATAATACATATGCTTTTGATACAGAAATTTATCATGAATATGAAATAGAAAGAATTGCTAAGATTGCTTTTAATTTAGCAATAAAAAGAAAAAAAAAAATTTGTTCTATTGACAAAGCAAATGTATTATATACATCAATGTTGTGGCGTAAAATTATAAATAAAATATCTCAAATATATGATGAAGTTATTTTACAGCATATGCATATAGATAATGCTGTTATGCAATTAATGAAAAACCCATCACAATTTGATGTGATACTTTGTCCAAATTTATTTGGTGATATTATTTCAGATCAATGTGCCATGATTACTGGTTCTATTGGTAATTTACCTTCAGCTAGTTTAAATAATAAAAATTTTGGTTTATATGAACCCGCAGGAGGTTCTGCTCCTAATATTGCTGGCAAAAATATTGCTAATCCTATTGCACAAATTTTATCATTATCTATGCTCATTGAATATAGTTTACAAAATAGTATAGTAGCACAAAAAATCAACCATGCTATTATGCAAACATTAGCACAGGGTTATAGAACTAAAGATCTTGTAAATAAAAATACACAATTACTAAATATAGTTACAACAGAAGAGATGGGAACATTAATCACTCAAAATATAATATAGGTGTAATAATGGGTAAAACATTATATGAGAAAATATATGATAGTCATCAAATTTGTACAATAGAAAATCAAATAACATTATTATATATTGATAGACATTTTATTCATGAAGTAACTTCTCCACAAGCATTTCATTCCTTAAGAATAAAAAATCGTAAAGTGTACAGACCAAAAAAAACATTTGCTACAATGGATCATAATGTTTCAACATTAACACAAAATTATGAACAAATTAGTATAGATGCACAACAACAAATAAAAATGCTAATAAAAAACTGCAAAGATTTTAATATACAATTATATGATATATATCATCCTTATCAAGGAATTGTACATATAATGGGCCCAGAACAAGGCATCACTTTACCAGGAATGACAATTGTATGCGGAGATTCACATACTTCTACACATGGTGCATTTGGTGCATTATCTTTTGGCATTGGTACCTCTGAAGTAGAACATGTTTTAGCTACACAAACATTAAGACAAAAAAAAATAAAAAATATGTTAATTAGTATTAATGGTATCATACCTAAATATATTACTGCTAAAGACATAATTTTATACATTATTAAAAATGTAGGTATTAGCGGATGTAACGAGCATATTGTAGAATTTCAAGGGACAGTAATCAAACAATTAAGTATGGAAAGTCGAATGACCTTATGTAATATGTCTATTGAAATGGGTGCAAAATCTAGTTTAATAGCACCAGATAATATTACTTACAGATATTTAAAAAATAAAACTTTTACTCCTAAAGGTGCTAATTGGATTCAAGCAAAAAAATATTGGAAAACTTTATATAGTGATACTGATGCTTATTTTCATAAAATTATTAATATAGATATTTCTAATATCAAACCACAAATAACTTGGGGAACAAATCCAGCACAGTTAATTAGTATTGATGAAAGAGTTCCTTTAATTAAATCTTTTAAAAATAAAGATCARCAAAAATCAGCGCACAGAGCACTACATTATATGGGTTTACAAGAAGGAATGAAATTAATAAATCTAAAAATAGACAAAGTATTTATTGGATCATGTACTAATTCAAGAATTGAAGATTTAAGATCTGCAGCAAAAATTATTTATGGAAAACATATTACAAATACAGTACAAGCTATTATTGTACCAGGATCACAAATAGTAAAAAAACAAGCAGAAAGAGAAGGGTTAGATAAAATTTTTAAAAATGCTGGTTTTGAATGGAGATTACCAGGATGTTCTATGTGTTTAGCTATGAACGAAGATAAATTATTACCTGGCGAACGCTGTGCTTCTACTAGTAATAGAAATTTTGAAAGTCGTCAGGGAATAAATAGTCGAACACATTTAGTTAGTCCATTAATGGCTGCTGCAGCAGCAATTAATGGTTATTTTATTGATATACGTAATTTATAAACATATGAAAAAAATACAATTAAAATATATAGGTGTTATTGCTCCTTTAGATATTTCTAATATTGATACTGATGCGATTATACCTAAACAATTTTTACAAAAAAATATTAAACATGGTTTTGGTAAATATTTATTTTATTATTGGCGATATATAAATAAGAACCAAATAAATCCTAAATTTATTTTAAATCAACAAAAATTTAAAAATGCAAATATACTCTTAACTAGAGATAATTTTGGATGTGGATCATCTCGAGAACATGCTTTATGGGCTTTAATAGATTATGGCATTAAAGTTATTATCGCATCTAGTTATGCAGATATATTTTATAATAATGCTATAAATAACAAATTATTATTAATTATATTATCAAAAAAAGATATTAATAAATTATTTCTTATTATTAAAGAACAACCTGGCATTACTTGTGTAATTAATATACAAGACAAAATTATTAACATAGCAAATAAATATTTTTCTTTTCATATTGATAAATATGTTTTGCAATTTATTTTGAATGATGCAGATCAAATAGATATCACCATGAAATATTATAAAAAAATTAATATTTTTGAACATAAACATCATAGTTTTTTTTCATAAAATATGAGAATAATAATATGCGTATAATTTTATTAGGTGCTCCAGGTGTTGGTAAAGGAACACATGCTAGATTTATATCAGAAAAATATAATTTGCCTCATATTTCTATTGGTAATATTTTACGTAATTGTATATCAAATCATGATTCTATTATGTCACAAAAAATTAAAAAATATATTAATAATGGATTAATGGTTCCTGATAATATTACTATACAAATTATTAAAAAACGTTTATCTAATATAGATTGCAAAAAAGGTTTTTTATTAGACGGATATCCTAGGAATATAATACAAGCAAATATTTTAGAAAAAGAAAATATTAAAATTGATAATATTATTGAAATATATATCCCTTATAGTCAAATTATTACAAGAATTTTAGGACGACGTATACATGATCCTTCTGGACGTACTTATCATGTTATTTTTAATCCTCCTAAAATTTTTGGGAAAGATGATATAACAGGAGAACCGCTAATTCGTAGAATAGATGATAATATTCAAACAATTAATTATCGTTTAAAAGAATATTTTAAACAAACTCAACCTTTAATACAATACTATCGTAAACAAGTATATAAAAAAGATTTTTTATATAAAAAAATTAACAATACTTTATCCATAATAGAAGTAAAAAATGAAATCGATCATTTTTTACAAAAAAATATACGTTAATAATAACATTATCATATTTAAATAATGAAAATTATGGTTTATTTATTTTAAATTTGTTAATATAGCTTATACGATTATATTTAATTATATAGGTTACAATTTAATGTTCACTGGATGTATTGTTGCACTTATTACTCCTATGGATATGAAAGGTAATATTTGTAAAATTAGTCTTAATAAACTTATTCAATACCATATTCATAATGGTACTAATGCCATAGTTGTTATGGGAACAACTGGTGAATCATCTACATTAAACTACCATGAGTATATTAAAACCATTATGTGGACATTAGAGTTATCAAAAAACAAAATACCAATTATTGCAGGAACAGGATTCAATAATACATTTAAAAGTATTAAAATAATATCAGCTTTAGAAAATACTGGCATTATAGGATGTTTAAATGTAACACCGTATTATAATAAACCTACACAAGAAGGTTTATATAAACATTTTAAAACTATTGCGCATAGTACTAATTTACCACAAATATTATATAATGTACCACAACGTACTGGATGTGATTTATTACCAGAAACTGTATATCGTTTATCTAAAATTTCGAATATAATAGGCATTAAAGAAGCTACAGGCGACTTATCTCGTGTTAATCAAATTAAAAATTTAGTACATAAAAATTTTTTTTTACTTAGTGGTGATGATAGTACATCTTACGAATTTATGTTATTAGGTGGTCATGGTATAATTTCTGTTACTGCTAATATTGCTGCACAATATATGAAACGATTTATAAAGTATATGAAACATCATCAGCTTGATAAAGCTAGAATAATAAATAAAATACTAATGCCGTTACACAAAACATTATTTCTTGAAACCAATCCTATACCTGTAAAATGGGCTGCAAAAAGAATGGGGTTAATTAATAGTAGTTTTATGCGGTTGCCTTTAACAACTTGTACTCTTAAAAATCAAAATATTATAGAAACCATATTAAAACAATTAAAACTAATATAATTGTGTTAAATCTATTACTTTTGATAAATATTGTTGTATTTGATATAGTATAGTGATTCTATTTTTTTTCAATTGTACATTTTGATGATTAATTATAACATTTTGGAAAAATGTATTTATAGGATAATATAATTCTGATAGAATTAATAATATATTATAATGTTCATAATGGTTTATTTTAACATTTATGATTTTTGATAATTTTTTTATATGATTCATTAAAATTAATTCTTCTTTAAGAAGAATTAATTGTGGATTAATATCATTACAAATGAATTGTTTATATTGGACAATAACTTTATTAATTCTTTTATGAGTTAAAATAAGTAATTTACCTTGTTTTTTTTCTAATGTAAAAAATTTACTTACAGTACGTATAATATGATCCATTAATAATGGTTTTGTAATTTTACTCTTTAAAATAGTGGTAACTATTTCTGGTTGGAATTTTAATGATACATACCAAGTTTTACATCTTTGTAACATAAATGTTATTAATTCTAATATTAATTTATTTTTATTACATTGTAATTGATATAATGTGATTACAAAATCAATTAATTTATATAAATCTAAATTAAATTTATTTTGTATAATAATACGTATAATAGTTAAAGCTATTTTTTTTAATGCATAAGGATCCTTATTACTTGTAGGTAATAACATGATACTAAACATGCCTACTAATGTATCAATTTTATCAGAAATAAATAAAATACATGAAATATCATAAGATGGAATTTGAGAGTACATATTATATTTATACTGATCATATAATGCTTGTATAATGGATGGATGTTCTTGATTATATTTAGCATAGTACATACCAATAATACCTTGTAAATCGGCAAACTCATTAACCATTTGTGTTGCTAAATCACATTTAGATAATAAACTAGCTTTTATGCAATGTATAGTATTACATTGTAAATTATATGATAAATATGTAGAAATTTTTTTTATGCGTATTGTTTTATCAAATAAAGTACCTAATTGATTATGAAAAGTAATATTTTTTAAATGTTTTAAATATTGTACTAATTTTATTTGTGTATCTTGATAGAAAAAAAAATTAACATCTTGAAAACGCGCATGCAAAACTCTTTCATATTCTTGAATAATATGATTATTAGTGTTATTTATATTAATAATAAATAAAAAATAAGGTAATAATTGATTTTTATTATTATAAATAGGAACATATCTTTGATATTTTTCCATAACATAAACTAATATTTCTTTTGGCAATGTTAAAAATTTTTTATGTATTGTCCCTACTAAAACTATAGGCCATTCAACCATAGCTGTTAACATATTTAAAAAATCTAATGATAATTTTACTAAACCATGTTTTTTTTTAGCATGATATTGAATATCATTAAAAATTTTATTTTTTCTTTTAGTAAAATCAACAATAATATGTCCAACATTATATAATTTATCTTCATAGTCTTGTGCATGTAATAAATTAATATTTTTATTTTTATATAAAAAACGATGACCGCAAATAATATTATTAGTCGGAATATTTAATATATTAATTGGAATAAATTCTTTATCTAATAATACACATATATTCCTAATAGGACGAATAAATTTAAATGTATTATGCCAATACATAGAATGAGGTATAGCTATCTTAGTAAGAGTATTAATTAAGCATTTTGATAATAAATCTTTAATATGTGAACCAATCATATGTTTTTCATAAAAAATATAATTATTATGATATGTAATGTTTTTTAAATTGGTTATTTGATACTTATGTAACCATAATTTTACGATTGTTAAATCAAAAATATTTTTTTGATTTGCAACGATATATGGTCCTTTAATTTTTAAATAATAATTATTTTGTATAGGATTTAAACTTAAAATTTTTATAGCAATTCTTCTATGTGTCATAAAAAAATTTATTTTTTTATATTGAAAATGATGTACATCATGTATTTCATACGTTAAATTTTTAACTATAATTTTGGTAAGTTTTAATAAAACATAAGATGGTATATCTTCAATAAAAATTTCTATTAATAAAGTAGTTGTTTTATACATACAAATATATACCTTGTTGATAAAAAATATAACTATCCATTATTATCATAATATTGTTTAACGATATCTTTAGTCATATTACGTAATTTTAATATATATCTTTTGCGTTCTGTAAAAGAAAAAAATTTTCTAGATTCTAACAAATTAAAACAATGTGAAGCTTTCAAAAGTTGATTATATGCAGGGAAAATTAATGATGGTTTTAATTTTAATAAAAAAACAATTTCTGTCATATAATGTTGAAATGAATTAACTAAAAAATTAGTATCAGCATAATTAAAATTATATTTAGAATATTCCTTTTCATTTTGATAAAATAAATCACGATATGTAATACATGTTCCCATACTTTTAGACCAAATTAAATCAAAAATATTATTAATATTCTGGATATGCATACCTAACCTTTCCAGACCATATGTAATTTCACCTGTTATAGGTTGACATTTTAATCCACCAATTTTTTGAAAATAAGTAAATTGTGTAACTTCTATACCATTTAATAATATTTCCCAACCAACACCATAAGCTCCTAAAGTTGGATTTTCCCAATTATCTTCTATAAAAGTAATATTATTATTTTTACAGTCTATATTTAATGATTTTAATGAATGTATATATAAATCTTGTATATTACATGGTGGTGGTTTTAACATAACTTGAAATTGATAATATTGTTGCAAACGATTAGGATTATTCCCATATCGACCATCTGCAGGTCTTTTAGATAATTGTACATAAGCTATATTATATGGTTTTTTACCAATAGCATACAAACATGTCATAGGATGTGATGTACCAGCACCTACTTCAGTATCTATAGGCTGTAATATTATACAGCCTTGTTGGGCCCAATATTTTTGCAAAATAAATATCATCCCTTGAAAAGTTTTTTCAGAAAAATGTGTCATAATAATATATTTAACTTTAAATGTTATTAAATTGTGTTTTTTTGATATAAAATACATAATTAAATATAAATTTAACATATTTTTTATATAATACATATGTATGTTACAGTAATCTGTTATTATTTTTCTAAAAAATAACATGTTTGTATTATATGATACACAACAATATACAGAAGGAATATTTATGAATTTTATCTTTAAAAAACTTTTTTTAAAACATAAGACAACCAATTATAATACATTGGTTGTACGAATAACATATTGTGCTATACTAGTATCTTTTATATTATTAATACTTAAAATAATAGCATGGGAATATACACATTCTATTAGTATGTTAGCATCTTTTATTGATTCGTTAATTGATATAACTTCATCTACAATTAATTTATTAATTTTATACTATTCGTTACAACCTGCTGATTTTCAGCATTCTTTTGGTCATGGTAAAGCCGAATCATTATCTGCGTTGACACAAAGTGTGTTTATTTGCGGCACAGCAATTATTTTATTTATACATAGTATTAAATACTATTCACATCCTATACATCTAATACATCCAACTATTGGCATTATTGTTATTATTTTTTCATTTTTTTCTACATTATTATTAGTAATGTTACAAAAAAAAGTTATTAAACAAACTAATAGTCAATCTACACATGCAAATATGTTACATTATCAATCTGATATTTTAATCAATAGCGCAGTATTATTCGCATTTATATGTAATATATATAATATTAATACAGCAGATCCATTAATAACATTATGTATTAGTATATTAATATTTGTTAATGCTACTAAAATAGTATATAAATCTATTCAATCATTATTAGATCAATCATTACCTGATTATGAAAAAAAAATTATTATGAATTTAATTAATTCTTGGCCTAAAGTATTAGGTGCACATGAATTAAAAACTAGACAATCAGGACCAACTAGATTTATACAATTACATTTAGTATTAGATGATAAACTATCTTTATTAGAAGCACATGCAATTGCAGAAGAAATAGAGTTAGCATTAGGTAAAAAATTTCCATATTCAGAAATACTCATTCATCAAGATCCATATTCTATAGTTCCTAAACATAATCAAGGTTTTTTCCAAAATTAATATATTATAAAAGGTTACTTCTATGATTAAAAGAATCGGTGTATTAACCAGTGGTGGCGATGCTCCAGGAATGAATGCTGCTATTAGAGGTATCACACGTACTGCTATTGGTAAACAATTAGAAATTTTTGGCATATATAATGGTTATTTAGGTTTATATAATAATAATTTTATTCAATTAAATAGACAAAGTGTTGCAGATATTATTAATAGAGGAGGTACCTTTTTAGGTTCTGCACGATTCCCACAATTTGCAGACCAACAAGTACGTACTATTGCTATTAATAATATGAAAGCTAATAATATTGATGCTTTAGTTATTATTGGTGGTGATGGTTCTTATATTGGTGCAAAACTAATCACGGAAATGGGTTTTCCATGCATAGGAATACCTGGCACAATCGATAATGATGTTGCTGGTACTGATTATAGTATAGGTTATTTTACTGCTTTAGAAACTATTGTACAAGCTATTGATCGTTTAAGGGATACTTCTTCCTCTCATCAAAGAATCTCATTAGTAGAAATTATGGGCAGACGTTGTGGTGATTTAACATTATCCGCTGCTATTGCTGGAGGATGTGAATTTATTGTATTGCCAGAAATTATTTATAATAAATATGATTTAGTACAAGAAATTAGATTAGGAATAGAAAAAGGCAAAAAACATGCAATAGTATTGATCACAGAATTAATTTGTGATATTAATGAATTAGCTAAATTCATTGAAAAACACATACAAAGAGAAACTCGAATAACAGTTTTAGGACATATCCAACGGGGTGGAGTTCCTGTAGCGTATGATCGTATTTTAGCATCAAGAATGGGTACATATGCTGTAGAATTATTATGTAAAGGTTACGGAGGCAGATGTATTGGTATTAAAAATGATATTATGGTTCATAATGATATTATTGATGCTATTAAAAATATGAAAAGAGTTTTTAAAAAAGAATTATTTGATACTGCAAAAAAACTATATTAATTTTTAGTTATATAAAGAGTAAGAAAATGAACACTATAAAGATATTTACACGTGCGCACATAGGGAAAAAACATAATAAAATATTACGTATAAATAATAAATTTCCTGCTATTATTTATGGTAATAATATTAGTAATATATGTATTTATATATATAATAAAGATATTCTAAATATTAAATTAATAGATTTTATGTTTTCTAAAAATAAATGTATTTATTTAATTGGCTATAATAATAATACAATTACTGCTAAAATACTAAATATACAATATCATCCTTATAAAAATAAAATATACCATATAGATTTTTTATACATTACTGGTTTAATAACAAATTAAGCATAATAATATTATATGATATAACCATAGTAATAAAATTATAATCCTAAAACATCGTTCATACTATATATGCCATTTTTATTAACATGCGATAACCATATAGCAGCTTGTAATACACCTTTAGCAAAAGGAATRCGGTTAACAGCTTTGTGTGTGAATTCAATTTGTTCGCCTGCAAAAGAAAAAATAATTTGATGTTCTCCAGAATAATCACCAGCTCTAATAGAATGACAATTAATATTTTGGGTAATGTGATGCTGGCAATATTTAGCTAACATAAGATTTTTCATAAATAAAGCCGTTCCTGAAGGAGAATCTATTTTATGTTTATGATGTTTTTCAATAATATCAATATCAACATTTGCTTGAAAATTTTCACATAATATTTGTGTGATATTTTGTAATATTTTATTAATAATATTTATTCCTTGACTAAAATTAGCAGACCAAAGAATACTAATATCGTTAGATGCTTTTAAAATTTGTTTTTTTTCATAATGGTTAAAACCAGTAGTGCCGATAATAATTTTTTTTTTATATTTTTGGCATATTTGCACATATTCTAAACTAGCTTGAGGATTAGTAAAATCTATCAAAATATCAAAATCATGAATAATATCATATATATTAGATTTAATATTTAATTGTGTTGAACCATATTTTATTGTTTTTATATGATTTTTTATATCAATAACACCATTTAAAATAATATTTAAATTATTTTGATTAATAATATTTAATATAGCAGTACCCATTTTACCGGTAATTCCAGTAATAGCTAAGCGTACTTTATTTTTGTTCATAAGTATATTACTCCATATCAAAATGTTATATTATAATGAATAAAACATTTAATATACATGTTAGTATTTATTTTTTTAAAATTTTATATAACTACATATTATCTATATAATCTTTTTTAAATATGTAAACGATGTTCGCCTGCATATTTAGTATTATTAACACATTTATTACAAAAATTATTAATACCATCAACCATATAATACCAACATCTCACACATTTAGAATATGTACTTTTTTGAATATGAAAATTACTGATGATGTTAGTCGTATTTATCGTATTTGCTATAATATCTACTTTAGATACTAGTAAAAAAAAATTTAATTCTTGATCTAATAATGATATTTTTTTATAATGATCTTCGTGTATATATAAAGTAATATTTGCTTCTAAAGAACTACATATGATTTTTTTATTACGTGCATCTTCAATAATTTTATTTACTTCTTCTTTAAAAAGAAACATGAAATTCCAATAATCATTATTCATATTTTCTTTATCAGATAACGTAAATAGTTTATCGTACCATGTTTCAGTAAAAATATTTTTTATTTTTTTACCTGGCATATATCCCCATGTTTCATATGCAGTAAATGATAATATCGGCATAATCCAGCGTACTAATGATTCTAATATCATATATAATGATGTTTGGCAACTTAATCGTTCCATACTTTTTTTAGGAAAAGTATATTGCCTATCTTTTATTAAATCTAAATATATAGAACCTAACTCTATAGTACAGAATTTCATGATCATTTTAACTATATTATGTATATTATAATGATTATAATCATTAATAATTAAATCTTGTAATATTTTTGTTTTATGTATAATCCATTTATCTATACTTAGCATATTATGTGCAGAAATCATGTCATGATTAGGATCAAAATCATTTAAATTTGCTAAAATATATCTAATAGTATTACGTATACGTCTATAAATTTCTGTGATGTTTTGTAAAATACAAGAAGAAAGATGTACTTCGCTATAATAATCCGTAGAAGCAACCCATAAACGTAAAACATCAGCACCAAATTTTTTTATAATATCTTGAGGCTTAATAATATTACCTATAGATTTAGACATTTTTTTACCTTCATGATCTACAGTAAAACCATGACTTATAATATTGCTATACGGTTTTTTATTTTGTGTAATAGTAGATAAAACTAATGCAGCGATAAACCATCCTCTATATTGATCTGAACCTTCTAAATACATATCAATTTTATTTATATTTAATTTTTGTCTAACTACAGCATCATATGTTGATCCTGAATCAAACCATACATCTAAAATATCTGTTACTTTATGATAATGAATATAATCTTTTCCTAAAAAATCTTTTTCTTTTAAATCCCACCATGCTTGAATGCCATGTTTTTCAACAATACTAGCAATTTTATTTATTAGTTTTGTAGAATGTTTGTATATTTTATTAGTTTTTTTATGTACAAATAAAGGTATTGGAATACCCCAACGTCTTTGTCTAGAGATGCACCAATCTGGTCTTTTTTGTAACATATTTTTCATTCTATTTAAACCCCATTTAGGGATCCAATTTATATCATTAATGTTTTTTAATAATAATTTTCTTAAATCATGATGTTCCATACTAATAAACCACTGTGGAGTAGCAATATAAATAATTGGAGTTTTATGTCTCCAGCAACATGGATAATTATGTAAATATTTTTCTTGTAAAAATAAAGTATTATTTTTCAATAAAATATTTTTTATCACATCATCCGAATTAAAAACATGAATATTATTAAGTTTATGATGTATTCCATTAATATAATATCCTTTTAAATTAATAATATTATTTTTGCATTTGATATTATTTTCATTACAGATATTATAATCATCTAAACCATGATTAGGAGCCATATGTACTATACCAGTACCTTGTGTATGTGTAACATAAGAACTAATAATTATTTTAGAATAAATATTAGTAATTGGATTTTGTAATCTTGTTGTTATAAAAAAATCTTTACCTTTTAATTGTCCAATAATTTGCCATTGTGAGATGGTTATGTTTTTAAAAATTATTTTAACTAAATTTTTCGCTACCACAATAATTTCATTATTAATAAGTATAAATTGGTAATTTATATCTGGATGTATAGCAATTGCTTGATTAGCTGGTATAGTCCATGGTGTTGTTGTCCATATTAATAATGATATGTTAATATTTGTATGCTGAATATTTAAAATATTTTTATATTTTATATTATCCACTATTATAAATTTAACATACATTGATGTAGTATATTTGGCAATATAATCTATTTCAGCTTCTGCTAATGAAGAACTACATTGTATACACCAATGAATAGGTTTATTACTTTGATAAACACTATGATTTTTTAAAACCTTACCAAAAGTACGAATAATATTTGCTTCTACTTTATAATCCATAGTTAGATATGGATTATCCCAATCAGCTATTATTCCTAATCTAATAAAATCTTTTTTTTGTTTTTGTACTTGTTTAAATGCATATTTTCTACATTGAATTCTAAACTCAGTATCATTTAATGATATATTTTTTTTTTTACACATTTGTTCTATTTTATGTTCAATTGGTAGCCCATGACAATCCCAACCAGGAATAAATGGTGCATAATAACCATGTAACATTTTAGATTTAATAATAATATCTTTTAAAATTTTATTAAAAGCATGTCCAATATGTATATCACCATTTGCATATGGTGGTCCATCATGTAAAAAAAACATTTTTTTAGTTTTATGTGTATTTAGAATTTTTTGATATAAATTTTCTATAGCCCATTTTTCTAATATATTTAATTCTTTAATTGTAAGATTAGCTTTCATTGGAAATGATGTATAAGGTAAATTTAAATTAAATTTATTTTTCATACTTTATATCTTTATATAATTAAAATATCATCTTTTATAGTACATAATATTTATTAATATACGTATATACTATTGTTTTTTATTTTATGTTAATATTTATTAAACATATTATATATTATAATAATTATATTCATTCATATAGCAAAAATATCTTTATGACAATAGGAATACTTAAAAATATGGCAAATATAAAATCATCTAAAAAAAGAATATTAAAATCTATACAACAAAAAAAAATCAATACAAGTTATCGTACTATGATAAAAACATTTATTAAAAAAGTAAAAAATACTATTGTAAGTAATAATAAAACACAATCTTTAATTGCATTTTACAAAATGCAATCTATTGTTGATAAACAAGCACATAAAGGATTAATACATAAAAATAAAGCCGCACGTATAAAATCGAGAATATATGCTAAAATTAATAATATAATTTAAGATATTTATAACATATTATATGCATACATTATCTTCTAAAATATCTATTACATTAACACTAAATGCTGCCAATAAAATTAAATCATTAATATTACCGGAACAAAGACAAATATTAAAATTTCGAATTTTTATTATTGGTGGTGGTTGTAATGGTTTTCAGTATCAATTTAAATTAGATGATACTGTTCATAAACATGATTGTATTATTGATACATTAGGAATTAGTATTATTGTAGATAAAATAAGTATTCAATACATATCAGGTAGTTGTATTGATTATATTGATAATCTTAATGAATCTAAATTTAAAGTAAATAATCCACAAGCAAAAATTACTTGTAATTGTGGTTCTTCTTTCGATATATAAGAGGTAATAATATATGTCTACCATTAAAGTAGTCTTATTGAGACATGGGCAAAGTAAATGGAATAAAGAAAATTTATTTACAGGATGGCATGATGTTTCATTATCTGAAGAAGGTAAGATAGAAGCAATAGATGCAGGGAAAATATTAAAAAATTATAATTTTTTATTTGATTATGCTTATACTTCAGTATTACAAAGAGCTATATGTACTTTATGGTACATATTAAAAGAACTAAACCAATTATGGATACCTGTTATAAAGAATTGGAGATTAAATGAAAGACATTATGGCGCTTTACAAGGCATGAATAAGTTACAGATAACACAAAAATATGGAGAAAAACAAGTTACATTATGGAGACGTAGTTATCAAATTAATCCACCAGCTTTAACAATTGATGATCCGCGTTGTCCTAGATATGATGCTAAATACTCTCATTTAGAAGATTATGAATTACCTTTAACAGAAAGTTTATCTACTACATTGAAAAGAGTTGTATATTTTTGGGAAAATAATATTTTCCCAAAAATAAAAAATGGCGAACGCGTTATTATCGTAGCACATGGCAATTCTTTAAGAGCACTAATTAAATATATAGAAAAAATTAGTGATAATGATATTATCAATTTAAATATTCCTACAGGAATACCTATTATTTATGAGTTTAATCATAAAATGAAATTTATGAAACGTTTTTATTTAAATAATATATAATCAAATTGATTTTTTAGTAGTTTGTATAGCAGTAACGGCTATAGTATATACAATATCTTCAATAGATGCACCTCTAGAAAGGTCATTCACTGGTTGCTGTATTCCTTGCAATATAGGGCCTATAGAGACTATATTAGCAGTTCTTTGTACAGCTTTATAAGTAGTATTCCCAGTATTTAAATCTGGAAATATAATAGTATTAGCATGACCAGCAATATTAGAATTAGGTGCTTTATATCGACCAATATTAATATCTATTGCGGCATCATACTGTAATGGACCATCTACTAATATTTGAGGTGCATTATGACGTATTAGTTGTGTAGCTTCATAAACTTTTTTTGCTTCTAAACTGTTGCTAGATGTTCCTGTAACATATGAAATCATAGCTATTTTAGCATCTATATTAAATAGAGCTGCTGTTTCTGCAGTTTGCAAAGCAATTTCTGCTAATTGTTTATAGTTAGGATTAGGATTAATTGCACAATCACCATATATTAAGATTTTTTGTGGTAATAGCATAAAAAATATTGATGATATAATAGAATACTGTGATACAGTTTTAATAATTTGCAATGCTGGTCTAATAGTATTAGCTGTAGTTTGACTTGCTCCTGCAACAATGCCATCTACTTGCTTATTTTTGAGCATCATAGTAGCTACTAACATATTATTTATTAATAATTTTTTAGCATCAATAATACTTATTCCTTTTTCTTTCCTCAGAAAAAATAATTGTTCGATATAATTATTACGTATAGAATCAGGATTAATAATTTGTATATTGTTATATTGAATATTAATATCATATTCTTTAGCTATATTATGAATATGTTGAGGATAACCTAATAAAATACAATTTGCAATTTTATTTTTTGCACATATTGAAGCAGCTTTAATAGTACGTATTTCTTCTCCTTCTGGCAATAAAATAGTTTTATGTAGTTTAATTGCTTTTTCCATTAATAAATATTTAAAGATTTCTGGATTATTATAAATAATATGTTTTTTTTGTGTAAATATATTTTTTGGTAAAAAAATGGAAATATATTGAATTATTTGTTCTATAAAAGAAATATTTAAATAAAAAAATTTACTTTGATAGAAATATTGTAATTTATTATAGATAATATTATTATCATATTTTGTATACATGATATTAATGTTTTTTTTGTTTGCTAACAATATAAATTGTTTGATAATTTTTTTTTCTACATCTTTAGTAATATTATTTATATTACTCATATTAGTTATTAATATATTGTATGTTATAGTATTAATATCAGAAGATATGATATTATATAACTGTTTTATTATTTGATTATTATTATAAGAAATAATCAACAAAGACATATGATAACAACAAGATTTTATTATTAAATTTTCATATACAAAAATGATGTTTTTTATCAAAAATGTATTTTGAATATTTTTATTTATCATATTACAACACAAATATTGACATAAATGATTTATTGTAATACCTAATAGGCGTGTAGTATCATATATAATTGTATAAATATTATTATCATAATTATTTTTAGAAGATAATTTTGAGCTATTGTGGTGCATATATGTGGTATAGTAAGAAAATTGGTTATATATATTAAAAAATAAATTTTGTGTATTATAATTTTGTATGATAATTTTCATACTACTACTACTGATAGTAGTATTAGTCATGACTTGTTTACTAATGTAATTGATATTATTTTGTATGTATTTATAATCTATATCTATATCACTAGAAGCAGTAATAAATACTATTTCGGCGTTTAAAATCTTTGCTATTTTACAATTTAAAAAAAATGTCAATATTTCATGTTGTCGCGACATAAAACCTGTTATAAACATAGTATAATTTTGGTCATTATATTTATAAAAGTTATTAACTATGCTATTAATAACTTTATTATAATAAAAATTATCATTTAATTTACTTATATTGTTAATTATTATGGGTTGTATGTATTTGATCTTTAAATACTTTTCAATATAATATTTATTACGTATACATGTTTGTTCTTGAGTTTTTAAAATTGGATTAAATAATATAATTTTATGAAATTGAGACTGTAACTTATTTAATAGAGTAATATTAATATTATTAAAAAAATTTATATTAACATTAATAGGTATTGTAATAATAACTTTATTCATAACAATCACCATTTTTTTATATATTACATAATTTTGCAGTATTTTGTGCAATAATTAATTCTTCATTTGTAGGAATAACTACTATAGGTATACTATTATTTATTTGATGTATCATGCCTATTTCACCCAAAATAGTTTTTTTATTTAATATTGGATTTATTTGCATATTTAATATTTTTAATTTTTTAATTGTTTTATCTCTTATTAAAACACTATTTTCACCAATACCACCTGTAAATACTAAAGCATGAATTTTATTTTTTAGTAAAATACTATAGGATGCTATGTATTTAGATAAATTTTGTATAAAAATATCTATGGATATTTTTATTTGTTTGTTATTATAATATTGTTTTTCAAGATATCTAAAATCACTTGTTAATTCACTAAGTCCTAACATGCCGGATTCATTCATTAAAATATTACTAATATCATCTATATTCATATTCAATTGTTTATACATATAAAAAATAATAGCAGGATCAATATTGCCGCATCTAGTTCCCATAGTTAAACCTTCTAATGGTGTTAAACCCATAGAAGTATCTATACTTTTACCTTGATATATTGCAGTAATTGAAGATCCATTACCTAGATGGCATGTAATACCATTAAATTTTTTTAACGGTATTTTTAATAAACGAGATACTTGTTGTGTGACAAATTGATGACTAATACCATGTGCGCCATATCTTCTAATCTTATATTTTGTATAAAATTTTAAAGGTATAGCATACAGATAAGATTTTTTAGGCATGGTTTGGTGAAAAGATGTATCAAATACTGCTACTTGTTTATTTTGTAAATGTGGTAATAATTTAATAATACTTTTAATGCCTATTAATTGTATTGGATTATGTAAAGGAGCAAAAATAGCTGCTTGTTGTATTGCTTGCATAACATTATTATTAATAATAACTGGATGTAAAAATTTTTCTCCTCCATGAACAATGCGATGTCCTACTGCTTGTATGGTATTAAATATGTTATTATGTTGTTTAAACAATATATTATGAATTAAATACTTTAATGCTAATTCATGATCTGTATGATCATTAAAATTTACTTTTTTTTTTTGATTATTAATCTGCCATGTTATATAAGCATGATTACAAAAATTTTCTGCGATACCATATAATATATTTTTATTTGTTATCATATTAATGATAGAAAATTTTAAAGATGAACTACCACAATTAATGACTAATATTAATTTCATAACTCTTACTTCCATTTATTAAATATTTAATTTATTAAATCTTAATTTAAAAAAATGATTATTCAATATTATACATTTAAACATTATAAAGACATTGTATTTATATAACAAATTATAAATTTAATAAATTTATTTATATTTTAATATATACAAATATATTTATTTCATTTATAATGAAGCAGTTATAAATATTATTTTGGCGCATTGGCAGAATGGTGATGCAGAGGATTGCAAATCCTTATATTACGGTTCAATTCCGTAATGCGCCTATGGTCTTTATGATATTATGTGCCCAGGTGGTGGAATGGTAGACACAAGGGACTTAAAATCCCTCGACAAATGTATTGTTGTGCGGGTTCAAGTCCCGCTCTGGGTATAATACATTACTTTTAATAGTTAATAAAAAACATTTTTATGTTATTTTTTGGACTAGGTATATAAAAGTATTTAGGATAGACAATATGTGATAAATATAATCCGTGTGGTTGTACAGTATGTGCTGCTTTTGTTCTATCTTTTAATTTGATAAGATCTGATATCCATGTTGTTGGTTGTTTACCAATACCAACATATAATAAACATCCTACAATATTTCTTACCATATGTTGTAAAAAAGCATTAGCTTTGATATCTATAATAATATATTGCTTATTCTTTAAAACACGGCAATGTATAATTTTTCTTTTAGAATGTTTAGATTGACATTGGGAAGAACGGAAAGAAGTAAAATTATGTTCGCCAATTAAAAATTGAGCAGCTTGGTTCATTTTGTTTATATTCAGCGTATGTTTATAATGCATAACAAGTTTATTAAAAATACTTACTTTATGAGAACAATTATAAATTATATAATGATAACAACGAAATAAAGCACTAAACCTAGCGTGAAATTTTTGATGTATAGGAATTAACCATATGAGTACTATATCATCAGGTAGTAAGCTATTAATACCAAAAAACCAAGATTTATGAGTCCTATAAGTATATGTTTCAAAATGAGCAACTTGTCCAGTACTATGTACACCAACATCGGTACGACCACCACAAAAAACATCTACCATGTGATTAGCAATCTGTGATACTGCATTTTCTATATATTGTTGTATAGTTTGATCATTATTTTGTTGTTTTTGCCAACCATGATATTTATTACCACTGTATTCTATACCTATAGCAAATTTATATATTTTATTCATTATATTTATAATTTATATTTATAAGATCATTATATAACATTAATTATACTAATTTAAATATATATTATATAATATTTATATTTTCTTTGTTTAATTATAAAAATATAAATTACATTTACACTTTTAAAAGAGTTTTTTATGAAAAAAAAAAAAATATTGTATTTTACAAAATATACTTTTATAACATTAAGTAACTTAATAAAATTTTTCTTTATAATGATATTAATAACAGGTTTACAACATCATATATATGCAAAAAATATTTTTTCTGATAAAACAAAATTACTAACATTACATATTAGTAATACATCAGCGTCTTTATTAAGTAAAAATAACTATTTTATTTTATTAAATAACATTATCAATATATATTATAAACCAGTTAATTTAACGAAAATAATAATTAATGATATAATGAAAGTAATCATCAATCCTTATGATATATATCATGTTAATCATATAAACATTAATATTCATTTAATAGAATTGCCCATTAATAATAATACTATATTACATTATATTAAATTTATATTTCTTGACAAAATAATATGTACATTTATCTTAATTAAAAACTTAATAAATATTATTATTTATAATATTAAATTTAATATTTTTATTACAAACAAATGTTTCAAACAAAATAATAGTTTTCCCTATATAAATTATGATATTAAACAGATTAACATAAAAAAAATCTATAAAAATCAAATTGATCTAATCAATCGMATAAATATTTTAAAAAAAATAGTTACTAAAACTATAAAAACATTATGGATGTTACAATTACGTGTTAATCAAATTAGTATCAAACATATAAAAAAATTTCAAAATAATGTTATGATATTAAATAATAAATTTTATATAAACATCATGACAATAATGTTAAATAATAATATAACAAGTAAGAATGTTTCTGAAAATAAAAAAATATCTTACGAAATATTACAATATTTTAGAAATATTCAGTTATTACAAAAATATCAAAAAATTGCAAGCATTCCTGTGTATTATGGGAAATATMGTGTAATTAAAATTGGTTTATATGAAACTGTTTATGTAACAGTTTTAAGAACTCAAGAAAAAAATATTCATATTTTATATCATGTATGTAATAATAAAATATTAGCTCCGATATATAAAAATCAAATATTAGGATATATGTGTTTTATGAATAAAAATCATATACTTAAAATATATCCATTAGTTGCATTAAATGATGTACCATTAGGTAATTGTTTTATTAGATTTTTAGATTATGTTCGTTTGATATTAAGTAAATGGTTAAATCAATAATGTTAAATCAAAGAATTATTATTCGTAATTTAGGAATAGAATCTTGGCATATAACGTGTTGTAAAATGTTTAATTTTAATTCTCAAAGAACCATAAATACTTTAGATGAAATATGGATGGTAGAACATGTTCCAGTATTTACACAAGGTAAAACTACTAAATATAATGATATATTTTATTTTAAACATAATATACCATTGTTTGAAACAGATAGAGGAGGGAAAATTACATTTCATGCTCCAGGACAGCAAATTATGTATTTTCTCATAAATTTAAAAAAAGCATCAATTAAAATCAGACATTTTATTTATATTTTAGAAAAAACTATTATTAATACATTATTAAATTTTAATATTCTTGCTATTACAGGAACATTATACAATCAAAATCCTGGCGTATATTATCAAAATAAAAAAATTGCTTCTATCGGTTTAAAAATATCGAAAGGATGCACATCACATGGTTTATCATTAAATGTTAATATGAATCTAATACCTTTTAATTACATATATCCATGTGGTTATAAAAATTTATGCATGACACAAATAAAAGAATTTATACCTCAAATTAAAATGTTAACAGTTAAAAAATTATTAATAAATAATTTTATTACATTATTTAAACAACGTTAAAGAATATATTAATCTTCTATATATTATTTGTTATGATAATTATCATTAATAATATTTTTTAAAAATAAAACATGAAACAAAACTTATTAATAAAACCTAATTGGCTGAAAGTTAAATATTATACAAAACATTTAAAAAAAATTACACACATTAAATCTATTCTCAGAAAAAATAATTTGTATTCTGTATGTGAAGAAGCAGCATGCCCTAATATTACAGAATGTTTTGGTAAAGGACAAGTTACTTTTATGATATTAGGTAATATTTGTACTAGAAATTGTTCTTATTGTAATGTTACACATGGACGACCTATTGTAAAATATGATAATAATGAACCTTTATATTTAGCACGTATGATATATAAAATGAAATTAAAATATGTAGTTATTACGTCTGTTAATCGTGATGATTTACTAGATAAAGGTGTACAACAATTTACAAATTGTATACAACATATTAAAGATATGAATCATAATATTAAAATAGAAATTTTAGTACCAGATTTTAAACATTTTGTTAATGAAGCTATAGATATGTTAGGACAAAACTTACCACATGTTTTTAATCATAATTTAGAAACTGTAGAACGTTTACATAAACATATACGTCCAGGTGGTAATTATACACAATCATTAATTTTACTTAAAAAATTTAAACAAAAATATCCTCATATAATTACAAAATCAGGTTTAATGGTTGGTTTAGGAGAAACTATAACAGAAATATATAAAACTATTCAAGATATAAAAAACAATGATGTAGATATTATTACTATCGGACAATATTTACAACCTACCAAAAAACATATTTCTGTAAAAAAATATATTAGTTTACAAGAATTTATGCAAATGAAACATTATGCGATAGATATTGGTTTTAAACAAGCAATTTGCGGTCCATTAATTCGTTCTTCATATAATGCACAATATTATTCATTATAATTTTTAATAATGTTTTATATTGATAACTTTTAGATTTATAAATAACTGGCCTCTGAAAAGTTCCAATTTATGTAAAACTCAAATAACGAATATATACAATTTTATTCAAAAAACACAATATTATTATATACACATTCTGAATATTCACAATTAAAACTCTCTCAGAGGCATTTAGTTTTATGTTATAAATTTTGTACTTTTATTTTTTTAAAATTATCTAAATAGCGACAACATTAGCAGCAGAAGGGCCTTTAGCACCATTAGTAATTTCAAATTCTACTTTTTGTCCTTCAGTAAGTGTTTTAAAACCACTACTCTGAATTGCAGAAAAATGTACAAAAACATCTTTACTACCATCTTCAGGTGTAATAAATCCGAAACCTTTAGATTCATTAAACCATTTTACATTACCTTTAATCTTGGACATCAATCATTACCTTTACATAAAAAAGACACGGAAAAGTGTGTCATAATAAAGTACATCAATTAATTACATATTTGTCTAGTGAAACACAGTAAAAAAGTGACTAAGATCAAATTTTTATAATTTTTTTGTTAAAAAAATAAATTTTACCCTAATTAATATTAGTAATTATTATAATATATTTTATACAACATAATGTCTTTATTAACAGGAAAAAAAATACTTGTAACTGGCATATTGAATAAGTATTCTATTGCTTATGGTATAGCTAAAATGCTTTATAAACATAAAGCAGATTTAATCATCACATATCAAAATAAAAAATATAAGGATAAAATCCAACAATTAGTAAATAATATTACTCCATATCCTATTTTAAAATGTAATTTTGCTAAAGATAAAGATATCAAAAAATTATTTCAAAAAATTTCAACTATATGGAAAACATTTGATGGTTTGATATATGCTATTGCTTTTATGCCTTTTTATAAATTATGTAATAACTTTATTGATAATATATCTCGTAAAACATTTAATATCACTCATGATATTAGTTCATATACTTTATTTGGTATTTTAAAAGAAGCAAAAAATATGTTAAATTATCATTCTTCTATTATTGTTTTAACATATTTAGGAGCAGAACGTGTAATTAAAAATTATCATATTATGGGTTCTGCTAAAGCTTCTTTAGAAGCTAATATACGTTATATTGCTTGTTATTTAGGGAAGAACAATATTAAAGTAAATGGGATTTCTACTGCACCTATTGCAACCGTATCAGCAAAAACAATAAAAAATTTTCATAAAATGAAAACATATTATAAACAAAAAGCTCCTTTAACATATCCTATTACAATAGAACACATTGGTAATGTAGCAGTATTTTTATCCTCTTATTTATCAGATGGCATTACTGGAGAAATTATTCATGTCGATGGAGGATTTAATATTATTGCAATCTAAATTTATATTAACGTTTAAATTTAAATATAACTTTTATATATTTATTTTTATGCATATAATATAAATTATTATATAACATATAT
The DNA here is from genome assembly GCF_012571345.1 of Enterobacteriaceae endosymbiont of Macroplea mutica. Classification (GTDB taxonomy): domain Bacteria; phylum Pseudomonadota; class Gammaproteobacteria; order Enterobacterales; family Enterobacteriaceae. The sequence goes on from NZ_CP046218.1 coordinate 69,170, forward strand.
TAAGATCTTTTTTATTTATATAAATAATTTATAAAATTTTATAACAAAGGAAATATATAATGTTAATTGGCGTCCCTAAAGAAACATTATTACAAGAAACTAGAATTGCTATTGTGCCAAACACAATAAAAAAATTAGTACAATTAGGATTTAGTGTATATGTAGAAACAGGCGCAGGAGAAAAATCATATTTTTCAGATAAAAATTTTGTAGATTGTGGAGCTATAATTGTTAATAATAATAAAATATGGGAATCTAATATTATTATTAAAATTAATCCGCCAACAAAAACAGAGATTAGTTTTTTACAAAGTAATACTATATTAATTAGTTTTATTTGGCCTAATAAAAATAATGAGATTGTATCATTATTAGCATCACGAAATATCACTACTTTAGCAATGGATTTAGTACCAAGAATTTCTAAAGCACAATCCTTGGATGCATTAAGTTCCATGAGCAATTTAGCAGGTTATCGTAGTATTATAGAATCTATATATTTATTACCCAAACCCTTAAATGGTCAAATTACTGCTGCAGGTAAAATTGACCCAGCTAAGGTTTTAGTAATAGGTGCTGGAGTAGCAGGATTATCAGCTATTGCAACAGCAAAAAGTTTAGGTGCTGAAGTAATAGCATTTGATACAAGAAAAGAAGTCAAAGAACAAATTAGTAGTATGGGTGCTACATTTTTAGAATATTCAGAAAAATATAAACAATATGATCATATTTTTAAAAACAATAAAAATATACATGAAAGTATAGAAAAAAAAACAATATGTCATATACTAAAAAACATTGATATAATTATTACTACAGCTTCTATACCAAATAAAAAAGCTCCTATACTTATCGATAAAAATATGGTTGCACAAATGAATCCTGGTAGTGTTATTTTTGATTTATCTATCGAAAATGGGGGAAATTGTGAATTAAGTAAAATAAATGAAACAATAGTAACAAATAATCATGTGACTATTATAGGAAACACTAACTTACCTAGTAAACTACCAATACAATCTTCAAAATTATATAGTAATAATATTACTAATTTTCTGAAAATATTATATAATAAACATGATCAAAAGATACATATTAATCTGAAAGATGAAATCATACATTGTATGTTAATTACTTACAAGAAAAAAAAATTATGGCCTATTAAACCATTTATTCAAAAGAATAAAATTAATAATATTCCTTATATTGCTCCYGCAAATGTTAAAAACAAAAGTGTATATACACAAAAAAATATTAAAACAAATAATATTTTTACATTCAGTATATATGCATTAATATGCATATTAATTTGTTATGTATCATTTTTTATACCACCTATAACTATATTACATATTAATATTTTTGTTTTATCTTGTATAATAGGATACTACGTTATATGGAATGTCAATCATAAATTACACACTCCATTAATGTCTGTAACAAATGCTATTTCAGGTATTATTATTATTGGTGCTATTTTACAAATGAATAGTAATATATTAATTATTAATGTTTTATCTTTTATTGGTATTTTAGTATCTAGTATTAATATTTTTGGGGGTTTAACTATTACTAGACGTATGTTAAAAATGTTTTCTTAAAATTTAGAAGGATTAATCATCAATGTTATATGGATTCATTTCAGTTATATATATGATATCTGCAATATTATTTATTATAAGTCTTGCATATTTTTCACAACAACAAACTTCCAAAAAAGGTAATTTATGTGCTATTAGTGGAATGTTTTTTGCGATTATTACTACTATCTGTAATAATTATTACAATACTATTTATATAATAGTAGCAATTTTTTTAGGTGCTATTGTTGGTATCAATATATCTAAAAAAATTAATATGACTAAAATACCACAATTAATAGCTATTTTACATAGTTTTGTAGGTCTTACTGCTATAATTGTTGGTTTTAACAATTTTTTATTAATGATACATTTTCATCATAACATTAATCAATTGCAATTATCTGAAATTTTTATTAGTATTTTTATTGGTACGATTACCTTAATTGGTTCTATTATAGCTTTTGGTAAATTAACAAATATATTATCTTCTAATAATTATATAACGCAATATAAACATACAATTAATATTGTTAATTTCATTTTTATATGTGTTTTAATGGCATTTTTTTTAACTATTCATAATACGAAATTACAAATATTAATTTTAATATTAATGATTATTAATACATTATTTTTTAGTTTTACATTAATTATGGGAATAAATGGTGCTGATATGCCTATTGTGATATCTATGTTAAATTCATATTCAGGATGGGCAGCATCAGCATCAGGTTTTATTTTAAATAATGATTTATTAATTATTACAGGTGCTTTAGTAGGATCTTCTGGCGCTATATTAGCATATCTCATGTGTAAAGGGATGAATAGATCTTTCTTAAATATTATATTAGGTGGTAAACATAAAAAAAATATTGTTATACATAATAATATTAAACAGATATATCAAAATATTAATATCAAAGATACAATTAATATTTTAAAAACATCTAATAATATTATTATTGTTCCAGGATATGGTTTAGCTGTTGCACAAGCACAATATGAACTATCTAAAATTGTAAAAAAATTATTTTCATATAATATAAAAATTAAATTTGCCATACATCCTGTTGCTGGAAGATTGCCAGGACATATGAATGTATTATTAGCAGAAGCAAATATCCCATATAACATGGTATTCGAAATGAATGAAATTAATAATAATTTTAAATATACAGATACCGTCATAATTATAGGAGCTAATGATACTGTAAATCCTACAGCATTAGAAAATATAGAAAGTCCAATTTCTGGAATGCCTGTTTTACATGTTTGGGAAGCAAAAAAAATTATTATCTTAAAAAGAAGCATGGGACAAGGTTATTCAGGAATAGATAATCCTTTATTTTATAATAAAAAAAGTTATATGTTATTTGGCGATGCTAAAGATAACCTGAATCAAATTTTACAAAATATGTAAAAYTAAAGTTTACTCATTATATATATATTTATATATATATTAGAGTGAGTAAACTTTATAAAAAGTTAACTTATTTRTTTAWTAAATAAATAAGTTTTATATAATTAATAATTTGAATGTATTTACCACGTATAATAATAATTTTATTTTTTTTAAATTTACTAAAAATTCTACTAATAGTTTCTGTAGCTAAACCTAGATAATTACCTATATCATATCGATTCATAGATAATTTAATAAATTTTATAGAATCTTGTGAAATATGATTTTTTTTATATAAATTATATATAAAAGCAGCAATTTTTTGTTCTGCATTAAATTTAGATAATAAAAATATAAGTTGCTGATACTGTACTACTTCTTTTATTATGTAATTAATTATATAATTATGAATGATAGGTATTTGATTATAAATATATGTAAAAACATTTAATGGTATTAAACATATAGTTGATTGTTCTAAAGATTGTGTAAAACTATTGTAATAACCATTAATAATATTATCTAAACCGAATAAGTCACCATGAAAATAAAATTTAACAATTTGCTCTGTACCATATTGAGTAATAAAAAAATTTTTTATTACTCCAGAACATAATATATATATATAATTAATAGGATCTTTTTCTTGAAATAATATGTACCCCTTTTGTATTATTTTTTTTTTAGTAAAAATATTATAATGTTCTATTTTATTTTTTTTAAAAAAATAAAATATACATATTTGTTGTACATAACAATAACTACAATAGTTATTACATGTTTTTAATTGTGATTGTTTTTTATTATATTTTTTTTTAAGAATCATCTTATTTATCATAATAATAATGAAGTATATTTATAAGTATCTCTCATAACAAATTCTGCATTTAATTAATAAAAAATATTTATAATTAAAGATATATTTCATAATATTCTTCTTTAAAAATTTAAAGATTATATTTAAGGAATTAAAAAAATAATTCTATACATTTATAATGAATTTCACAATGAAAAATTGTATTATATGGAAATATATTTATTATAGAAAATTTTCGTCTTATTTTTTATACTAATAAGTTAGTTATATTACAATAATACATATTATTTAAAATTACTAATTATATTATTGTAATATAATTAACTTATTCATAACTAATATATTATTATAAATAATAATATTAATTTTCTTTTTGAATATTTCTTATTATTTATATGTAAATAAATAACTATAGATTTTTATAAAATATAATTATATTAAATAAAATATAAAATTTATTATATAATAATATTGATAAGATTAATTTTTATTTATAAAATGGTAAATTCAATAACAAAAGAAAACATCCATATATATATGTAATTTTATTTAAAGCATTGTTTTATAAAACATAGAATTTTATTATACATAACTACTATATTATATAATATTTTCTTTATTTTTAAATGAATATTTTTTTTATTTATCTGTTTTTTTTTTCTCATAATATAATAGTTAGGGGTATATAATTTAGTATCAGGAACTATAGATATTTTAATATTTCTTTTTTGTATGGCATATATAACCTGTTTTTGTTCTTTTAATAAATAATTCGCAATTTTAATAGGTACTGTAACATAAATTTCTTGAGTCTGATTTTTAAATGATTGTTCCTCTATTAATCTTAAAATCGATAATGATAAAGATTTATTATTTCTTAAAAATCCATTACCACCACATCTTGGACATATATAATAACTAGAATCTTTTAAAGAAGAATGCAATCTTTGACGTGACATTTCTAATAAACCAAATCTAGAAATATGATTAATTTGTATTTTGGCCCTATCTTTTTTAGTTTTAGCTTGTAATCTTTTTTTTATAGTAAGTTGATGAGTAATAAGAGACATATCAATAAAATCGATTACGATTAAACCGCCAATATCTCTAAACCTTAATTGTTTAGCAATTTCATCAACTGCTTCTAAATTAATATTAAATGCTGTTTCTTCAATATCAGCACCTTTAGTAGCTTGAGAAGAATTAACATCTATAGATGTTAAAGCTTCTGTTGAATCTATTACAATAGATCCTCCAGAAAATAAACGTACTTTACGTTGAAAAGCTGTTTCTATTTGTGATTCAATTTGATAATAACTAAATAAAGGTATAGGTCCTTTATAAAATTTGATTTTATCATAAAAATCTTTATGACCTAATATATTTATATAATTTTTAGCAGTTTGTAAGATTTTAATATTGTCTATCAAAATTTCTTGTATGTCAGGGGTTAAATAATCTCTTAGTGCTCTAATAATAATATTACTTTCCTGATAAATTAAAAATGGTGATATTTTTTTATTAGCAGTATGTTTAATAATTTCCCAATGTTTTAATCTACATTGCAAATCTAAATTCAATGTTTTAAGATCTTTGCCAATACTAGAAGTACGTATAATTATACCCATTCCATTAGGAATAGATAATAATGATAGTTTTTGTTTTAATATATTTCTAGCATTGCCACTAATTTTTTTAGAGATACCGTAAATATGTGGATTATTAGGTAACAAAATTAAATAAATACCAGCTAAACTAATAAAAGTAGTTAATGATGCTCCTTTATTAGCTCGTTCCTCTTTATTAATTTGTACAATAATATTTTTATTTTTAAAAGAAAATTTATTAATTAGTTTGGTATGCGTGATGGTATCACGTAAATATTCTTGTGCAATATCTTTAAAAGGTAAAAAACCATGTTTATCACTTCCATAATCTATAAATACTGCTTCCAGACTAGGTACAATACGACTAATTTTACCGATGTATATATTAGATTTTTTTTTTTTATAATAAGTATTTTCTATATCTAAATCATATAGTTGTTTTCCTTTTATTATTGCAATGCGTACTTCTACAGATTGTGTTGCATTTATTAACATTTTTTTCATAATAAAATATATATATCCCATTTTTTAAAATTTGATTCTTTGCATAAATATTAATCTTATATTTATAAAAATTTAAAATATATGTAAATAATACAAATATATTTTTTTATATTATTTTAAAAAGTAAATAAATTTTAAGTATTGGATTACAAGACATAGAAAATAGCATTACTTATTTATATAAAATTTTATCTTACTGTATCAAAACATATTTTTGATAACAAAATTTTATTATATTATACTTTAATAACATATAATTATAAATTACAATGGTTGTGATGATATGTATAATAATATAGGTAATAAATTTATAACGATATTAAATAAAGACAACATACAAAGAATAGATAATTTTTTAATTAAAAATTTTAAAAATATCCCTAAAAGTATTATTTATAAAAATTTAAGGATAGGTAAAATTAGAATTAATAATCATAAAACATTACCACAATATAAATTACATCTTAATGATATTATATATATCCCTAAATTATATACAAATCATATAATAAAAAAAAAATCTATTTCTATAAATAAAATAGATTTTTTAAAAAAATTAATTATTTTTGAAGATCAATATTTTTTAGTATTAAATAAACCATCAGGTATAGCTGTTCATGGTGGGAGCGGTATCCATTATGGTATTATTGAAAGTTTRCGTTGCTTATATAAAACAACTAAATTTATAGAATTAGTACATAGAATAGATAAAGATACTTCTGGTATTTTATTAGTAGCAAAAAAAAAATATATTTTACAAAATTTACATAAACAACTAAGAGAACAACAAATACATAAAGAATATTTAGCTTTAGTAAAAGGTAATAAAATACAACATTGTTTATACACGATTAAAAGTTTTTTACTTAAAAACTTTAATAATAATAAAAAAAAAGTACAAGTTCATACACAAAAAGGTAAATTTTCAGAAACACAATATAAAGTTATACAAAATTATAAAAATATGATGTTAGTAAAAATTATACCTTTAACAGGACGTACACATCAAATTAGAGTCCATATGGCATATGCAGGCCATCCTATAGCTTATGATCAACGTTATGGTAATACAGATGTAAACATAAAACTACAAAATATATTTGGTTTAAAAAGACTTTTTTTACACTCTTATAAAATTAGTTTTACACATCCTGTAACACAAAAAATAATATTTTTCCATGCACCTTTAGATCATCATTTAAAAAAATGTTTATTAAAATTKAAATATATAAAATTTTAATATACATATAATTAATATTATTATATGATTTAATATAAGTAAAATATAATGGATGTTATAAAATTATGGCAGTACCAAAACATAAAATAAGTAAGTCTAAACGTGGCATGAGACGTGCGCATCAATCATTACTATTAAATAATATGTTATTAATAAACAAACGCACTGGCGAAAAAAATTTATACCATCATATTTCCACAGATGGATTTTATCGAGGTAAAAATATATTATATAAAGTTACTCAAAATAATAATTAATAATTATTCATATACATATGTAAAATAATAAATTGACTAAAGTTTTGATAAATATGATTAAAAAATATGCTGCATTTTTTCCAGGTCAGGATGTTTTGTATTCTCTTCATAAAATATCCAGTATGTATCACCACTATAAAATTATACAAGATACTTTCAATGATGTTTCTGATATTATTGGGTATGATTTATGGAAATCAATACAAAATAAATCATTATTTAAATTATGTGTATTACATCATCAATCAGCAATTATTGCAGTATCTATTGCATTATATCAATTATGGATACAGAAAAGTAATAGTATTATGCCAAGCATTATATTAGGACATAGTTTAGGTGAATATACAGCACTAGTATGCAGTAAAACTATAACGTTATATGATGCTATTAAAATAATTAATATACGTAATAAATTAATGTATGAAGCTAGTTATAATTTATATGATTATAATATGCCGGGATATTATATGCAAGTTATCATAGGTTTAAAAAAAAAATTGTAGAAAATATTTGTAAACAATATTCAAAAACTAAAGATGTGATTGCTATTGCAAGTTTTAACTCTTTAAAAAATGTTACTATTAGTGGACACAAAAAGGTCGTTTTAAAAGTAGTTGTATTATGTCGAAAATTAGGTGCACGTACTATACCGTTAAATATAAATATTCCTACACATTGTAATTTAATGAAACCTATCATTAATGAGTTTCAATCAACATTAGATATAATATTTTTTAATCCTCCGCAAATACCATTTATAAATAATGTAGATGCTAAATGTGAATATCATGTTAAAAAAATTAAAAAAGCTTTAGTACGACAATTATATTGTCCTGTAAATTGGTATCATAGTATTAAATATATAATGAATAAAAACTTTTTATATGTTATTGAATTTAGCACACAACAAACTTTAAGTTATATCTCTAGTAATATTACAAAAAAGATCAATTATAATAGAGTTTATACGCCAAAAAAATTAAATATAACATTACAAAAATATTTTAAAAAATAAGGAACATAATAATATATATGAATTTTAAAAATCAAGTAGTATTAGTGACAGGAGCAAGTCGAGGTATAGGATATAATATTGCTAAAACATTAGCTGATTATGGAGCATATGTTATTGGAACAGCAACCAGTAATAATGGTGTAAAAATTATAAATGATACTTTAAAAAAACAAGGTATGGGTAAAAAATTAAATTTTATAAAAGATAATCACATATCTATAAATAATATTATACAATATATAATTAATAATTTTGGTAAAATAGATATTTTAATTAATAATGCGGGAATTATTAATGATCACACGATACTAAAAATGACAGAACATGAGTGGGAAGAAACTTTAAAAGTTAATTTAACAGCAATATTTTTAATGTCTAAAATAGTAGTAAAATATATGTTACAAAAATCGTTTGGACGTATAATTAATATTAGTTCAATAATTGGTCATATAGGTAATATTGGACAAACTAATTATGCAGCATCTAAAGCAGGTATAATTGGTTTTAGTAAATCATTAGCACAAGAAGTCGCTAATAAAGGTATTACTGTAAATATAGTATCTCCAGGGTATATTGATACAGATATGACGCATAATATACCAAAAAATAAAATACAAAAAATTATATCGAAAATACCAATGGAACGTTTCGGTACAGTACAAGATGTTACAAATACTGTGATATTTTTATGTTCACGTAAAACATCATATATTACTGGGGAAACTATACATGTTAATGGTGGTTTATATATGGCATAAAATAAGATTGCTTTTTAACATGATATTACACATATTTTTTATATATTAAATAATATTTTAAATACATTATATATTAAGTTTTAACAGGAAATAAATACTACTATGAGTAGTTCTATTAGTGAGCGAGTGAAAAAAATAATTATTGAACAACTAGGTGTACAATCTAAAGATATTATAGAAGATGCTAATTTTACAAAAGATTTAGGAGCCGATTCCTTGGATACTGTAGAACTAATTATGGCTTTAGAAGAAGAGTTTAATACAGAAATAACAGATGAAGATGCAGAAAAAATAACGACAGTAAAAGATGCTATACATTATATTAATAATCTTTATAATTAAATTTTCTTTATATAAAACATTTAGGAATGAAAATAATTTTCGTTCCTAAAAAAGAATAAATAAACTTATATGTTCAAACGAAGAGTAGTTATTACAGGATTAGGTATGATTACATCATTAGGCATGGATGTAAAAACTAATTGGATAAATATTATTAATGGTCGTAGTGGCATTACTACTATTACACACTTTAATAATAAACAATATAAAACTAAATTTGGTGGTATTATACAAGAACATCTTATACAAAAATATTTTTTAAAAAAAAAACGTTATATGGATGATTTTATTAAATATGGTTTAATAGCTTGTAAACAAGCTATGCACGATTCTAAAATATCAATTACTAAAAAAAAAAGGTTTGGTGTTGCTGTTGGTTCTGGTTTAACAGGGATCTCAACTATAGAACAGAATACTGTTTTACTACATAAATATGGCATAAAAAAAATACATCCTGCCTGTATTCCTGCTACAATTAATAATATGTTAACAGGATATATAGCTATACATTATCAATGCATGGGACCAAGTTTTGCTGTCAGCACAGGTTGTGCTACTGGTATACATAATATTGGTTTAGCTTTTAAATGTATAGTTAATAATACTGCAGATGTTATGATTGCAGGTGCTGCAGAAAAAGCTGTTACACCATTAGTATTAAGTAGTTTTAATGCGATTAAAGCATTATCTAAAAATAATAATAATCCAACAACAGCAAGCAGACCATGGGACAAAAATAGAGATGGTTTTGTATTAAGTGATGGCGCTGGGATCATTATTTTAGAAGAATTAAATCATGCTAAACAACGTAATGCTAATATTTATGCTGAAATAGTTGGTTTTGGTATGAGTAATGATGCATATAATATTATCACGCCTTCAAAAAATGGTATAGGAGCACAAATATCTATGTTTAATGCTTTAAAAGATGCTCAAATTAATAAAGAGGAAGTTACATATATTAATGCTCATGCAACATCTACTATTTTAGGAGATATTTCTGAAGTAAACGCTATTAAACATCTTTTTAAAGATCATGCTTATAATATATTTATTAGTTCAACAAAATCTATGACAGGACATTTATTAGGTGCTTCTGGTGCTATAGAATCTATTTTTTCTATATTATCTCTAAAAAAACAAATTATACCTCCAACAATTAATTTATATAATCCTGATGATATATGTGATTTAGATTTTGTTCCACATATAGCACGTGATGTACATAATATGAAATATGTATTATGTAATGCTTTTAGTTTTGGGGGTACTAATGCAACATTAATTTTTAAAAAAATATAGTTATATTGTAATATAAATGATATATATACACAATATTTATATATTCATGGAGATTGTTGTCATGTCAAAAATTAATATAACTAAAATATTTACAACAATATTATACGTAGTATATATTACTATACTATATAGTGCAACCAAATTATATCAAGAAGCTAATACATATATTAATATAAAAAATCATAAACAATTAGCTTATATTATTTCTCCACAACAAAGTATTAATAATGTTTTAAGTAATTTGCAAACACAAAACATTATTAATAAAAATTTTTGGCTATATTTATTATTACAAATACATCCAGATTTTAAAAGTATACAAGCTAATATTTATTATTTAAAACCTAATATGAAAATTATTAACATGCTAGCATTATTTCATCGTAAACAAATGCTACAACAATATGATATGGTGTTAATAGAAGGAGAGACATTAACACATTTTTTAAAAAGATTTAATCGTAACCCATACATTAAGCATACTTTTAATGCTACTAATTTAATTTTAGTAAGACAAAAATTAAATATTACAGATAATTATCCATTAGAAGGTAGATTTTCAGCAGCTACCTATTATTATACTCAAAATACTACAGATTTAAATTTATTAAAAATAATGTTTAATAAAATGAATAATGAAGTACAAATAATATGGACAACGCGACAAAAAAATTTGCCCTATCATAATTTTTATGAAATGATCATTGCTGCGTCGATTATTGAAAAAGAAACAGCAAATACAAAAGAAAAATATATTATTTCTTCTATATTAACTAATAGATTAAAAAAACACATGAAATTACAGATAGACTCTACTATATTATATGGAATACATAATAAAATAAATATGAAATTATTACCTACATTATTAAAAAAACAAAGCATATATAATACATATATTATATATGGACTACCACCTAGTGCTATTAGTACTCCTAGTAAAAATTCTTTATTAGCAGCCGCACATCCTATAAAAAGTGATTTTTTATATTTTGTAGCAAATAAAAAAGGCAAACATATCTTTAATAAAAATTTTCACGCGCATACATTAACTATAAAAAAAATATATAAAACAATATGAAAATAAATCAATTTATTGTAGTAGAAGGGATTGATGGATCTGGTAAAAGTACTATATGTCATTATATAAAATATTTATTAAATACTATACATATATATAATATTATTTTTACTCATGAACCTGGAGGGACATATATAGCAGAGAAAATACGTCATATAATTAAAGATAATAAAAATGAATATATTACAAAAAAAACAGAACTATTATTAATATATGCTGCACGATCACAATTATTAAATAATATTATTAAACCAAATTTTAATAAAACATGGATTATATCAGATAGATATGACTTGTCTTCTTATGCTTATCAAATTGGGGGTAGAGGAATATCTATAAATAATATTTTGTTTCTACAAAATTTTATTAATAATAATATTATACCACACATAATTATTTATTTAGATGTAAATCCTGTTATTAGCTTACAAAGAATACAATATCGTACTAAAGATAGAATTGAAAAAGAATCTATTAAATTTTTTACTAATGTGAGAAAATATTATTTAAAAATGGCACAACAAAATGATAATATCAAAGTAATTAATGCTAATCATACGTTATTATCTGTGAAACATATGGTAAAAAAAACATTGTTTAATTTTTTATATTTTGATCACTAAAATCTTATTTTATGAATAATATAACATCAACAATACCATGGTATCCTTGGTTAAATACAATTTATAAGAACATTACTAATGTATTATCTTCTAATGATCATCATGCATTTATTCTATGTACACCTAGCGGGATGGGTATTATATCTTTAATTTATAAAATTATACAATGGTTATTTTGTTTATCTAAAATAGATAATCATATTTGTAATATTTGTACTAATTGTATATTATTAAATAATAAATACCATCCTGATATACATATTATACAAAAAGAAAAACATCAAACTAGTATTAGTATTACTCTGATTAGACAAATAATAAATATTTTATATCAAAATTCTTATAAAGATAAAGGTAAAATTATTTGGATACCTATAGCAGAAGAATTAAATCAAACTTCAAGTAATGGCATTTTAAAAATTTTAGAAGAACCACCAAAGAATATTTGGTTTTTTATACAAACACAACATATAAATACGTTGTTACCTACTATTATTAGCCGTTGCCAAGTATGGAAAATATATCCTCCTAATGAAAAAATAGGATTACATTGGTTAACAACACAACATTTAATATCAGTAATACATAAAAATGAATATCTTATAGCATTAAAAATGTGTCATTATGCTCCTATAAACGCACATAAATTATTACAAAATAATTTATGGAGTAAAAGACAAAGTTTATATGTTACTTTTCTACATGCTTTAAAATATGATATAATGGAATTATTATTAGTATTAAATAATGTTAATATATTAATATTATTAGATTGGATATATATTTTTTTAATAGATGTAATAAAAGTATTTTATAAAATTAATATAAAATTTATTTATAATATAGATCAGACTGATATTTTATATCAAGTAACAAAAATTATTGCTATCAAAAAAATAATATTAATAATTAATAAAATTATGTTTTATCGTAAAATATTAATGATCGATAATATTAATCACATGTTAATAATAACTAGATTATTATTATCATTAGATAAAATTAAACAAACAACATCATGATGTTTATATCATGTTTAAAATATGTAGGAAATATATGTTTAATAATATGTTTGCGTATATGCAAAAAATAGGTAAATCATTAATGTTGCCAGTGTCTGTTTTGCCTATTGCTGGAATTTTATTAGGTGTTGGCACAGCACGTTTTTTTTGGATGCCAACAATTATTTCAGATCTTTTAGAGCAAACTGGTAGTACAATATTTATTAATATGCCATTAATATTTGCTATTGGTGTAGCATTAGGATTTACACAAAATAATGGAGTATCTGCATTAGCTGCAGTAATATCTTATGGAATTTTAACTAAAACTGTAGAAATTATTATACCAATAATATTACATATTAAAGTTACTAATGCAGTATTACCAAATAATATGACTAATACTGGTGTATTAGGAGGTATTATTGCTGGTTCAATTGCTGCTTATATGTTTAATCGTTTTCATAATATTAAATTAGTAGAATATTTAGGTTTTTTTTCTGGTAAACGTTTTGTACCTATTATTTCAGGGATAGCATCACTTTTTATAGGTATACTATTATCTATTATATGGTTACCTATTGGTAAAAGCATACAATTATTTTCTTATTGGGCAGCGTACCAAAATCCCATATTAGCTTTTAGTATATATGGTTTTATTGAAAGAATATTATTACCTTTTGGTTTGCATCATATTTGGAATGTACCATTTCAAATGGAAATTGGTTCGTATACTGATATTATTACACAACAAACATATCATGGTGATATTGCTAGATATATTGCTGGAGATCCAACAGCTGGTAAATTATCAGGTGGTTTTTTATTCAAAATGTATGGTTTGCCCGGTGCAGCTATTGCAATATGGCATTCAGCTGATAAAAAAAATAAAAAACATATCGGTAGTTTAATGCTATCTGCTGCATTAACTTCTTTTTTAACTGGTATAACAGAACCTATAGAATTTTCTTTTATGTATGTAACACCATTATTATATATAATACATATTATATTAGCTGGATTATCATTTCCACTTTGTATTTTATTACATATGAGAAATGGTACTAGTTTTTCACATGGTTTAATAGATTTTATTATTTTAAGTGGTCATGGTCATAGATTATTTTTGTTTCCTTTAGTAGGAATTAGTTATGCATTTTTATATTATATAATATTTATAGTTTTAATACATAAATTTAATTTACCAACTCCAGGACGTTTACAAAATGATACATATAATTCAAAAATTATATTAAATAATAATAATTATGGTGAAAAATTAGTTATGGCATTTGGAGGTCAACATAATATTATTCATTTAGATGCATGTATTACTCGATTAAGAGTAAATGTATTAGATATTAATAAAGTAGATCAAATAACATTAAAAAAATTAGGAGCATTAGGTATAGTAATATCCGGTAATGGCATACAAGCTATTTTTGGGACAAAGTCTGATAACCTTAAAACAGAAATGGATGTTTTTTTAAAAAAAACAACATAAATGATTAAAACATGAGAAAATAACATGAGTAATATATTTCATAAAATTGTAACTAAAAAAGTTCAAATGGATCTTATTTATGAAGATGATATGGTTATAGCATTTAATGATATTAATCCAATAAGTTCAACACATATTTTAATATTACCAAAAACATTTATAGCTACATTAGATGATATACAAGAGAAACATGAAAAAATATTAGGTAGAATGTTGTTTGTTACTGCTAAAATAGCAAAACAAAAACATTTAAATCGCGATGGATATCGTGTTGTAATTAATTGCAAACAACATGGTAGACAAGAAATATTTTATTTACATATGCATTTATTAGGTGGCAGAAAAGGTACAAAAAAATTTTATTAAATTTGTTGAGTGAAATAATAATATAAATTATTCATTATAATTTATTGTTTTTTATGTTACGAATGCCAATTTTGGTAATTTTATTTTGTTTTTTTTCAGCTATAGTCCATAAAATATTTTGCCATTCTATTTTATCTCCCACAATAGGAATTTTATTCATTAAACAAGTTAAAAATTCACTAATAGATTGTTTTTGATTAATTATCTGATCCAAATGTAAACCATAAATATTTGCTATATCTTTAATATTAGAAGAAGCATCAATAATAAAATCACCAAAAAATTTTTGATTATTTAATACTGTAATAGATTTACTAAATAATTTTCCTAAGTCTTGTAAATTATGTTCATGGCCTATAATACAAATAATATCATTACTCTTTAATATAGTATGTCCTGTTGGTCTTATAATTTCATTATATCGAAATAATATAGTTATAAATGTGTTATGCGGCATATAAAGATCTCTAATGGCTTTCCCCACACACCATTGATCTGATGTAATTATATAAATATATTGTTCAAGCTGTGTTTTATTATGCATTTGGATATCAAAGCCCAATCTATGTATAGGTGTTGTAATTATTGGTACTGTTATTTTTGCTATTATTACAAATAAATTTAAAGTACATCCTTGAATAATTAAAGAGATAAGTACAATAAAAAATGAGATATTAAAAAATAACAACGCATGAGATATTCCAGACATAATTGGAAAAACAGCTAATATTATTGGTACAGCACCACGTAATCCCATCCAACTAATACTACATTTTTCTACAAAATTAAATCTATGGAAAATCATTAAACTAATAAATACAGATAGTGGTCGTACAAAAAAAATCATGCATAAAGATAATATTAATGATGGTATAGCAATACATATTAAATCTTGAGGATTTACTAATAATCCTAAAATTATAAACATAATTATCTGACTTAACCATGCTAAACCATCAAAAGTTTGTATAATTCTATTACGACCACAAATGTTGCTATTACCTATTATAAAGCCATACAAATAAACAGATAAGATACTACTACCATCCAGCAACAAAGTTAATGAAAAAACAAATATACCTATACTTAATACTAATAATGGATATAATCCATGTGCTAATATTATACGATTAATTATTTTTTTTAATATCCAGGCAGCAATATATCCTAATATGATACCTAAAATGAATTGTTGTAAAAAATGTTTGATAAATAATATAATATTTAAATTATATTGTTTATTTTTAATCATTTGTATAAATGTTGTAGTAAGAAATACAGCCATTGGATCATTACTACAAGATTCCATTTCTACTGTAGAAGTAACTCGTTCATTTAATCCTACACTAGATGATAGAGAAAAAATAGCAGCAGCATCTGTAGATGCGATTATTGCACCTACTAACAAACCTTCTATGAATTTTAAATGAAATAATATTACAACTATCATTCCTGTATATAACATCGTAAGAATTATTCCAATAGTAGCTAATGATAAAGCTGGATATAAAGCTATTTTAAATATAGAACGTTTTGTTCTCATGCCGCCATCTAATATAATAATAGCTAAAGAAAGATTACTAATGATATTCGCAAGAGGATAATTATTAAATTGTATTCTTCCGATACCATAAGTACCTGATAATATTCCTAAACATAAAAACATGAATAATACAGGAATACCTATTTTAGAAGAAAGTGAACTTAATACAATACTGATAAAAATTAATATACATCCTATAATAAATAAAATAAAAATTGATTTTAAATCCAATTGTTAATTCTCCCATTACTACATTTTATAATTTAATTGGATTAAATAATAAATAGTATTTTACGAAGCTATTTTATAAGAAATACAAGAAAAAAGATATGCATTACATAAAATATGTTCATTTAAATATTTATTAGTGTTTTATGTAATTAAACTGATATAAATGTATATATCAGTTTAATAAATGTTAATAACATGTTCAAATATATTTATTTAAACACTTATTTGAACTATATAATATATGTAATTAAATCAATAACTTTATGAGAATAACCTGTTTCATTATCATACCAAGCAATTAATTTAAAAAAATTATTATCAATAGTTATACTAGCTTTTTTATCAAAGATAGTTGTGAGAATAGAACCATTAAAATCACTTGAAACTACATCATCTTCTGTATAACCAACAATGTTTTTCATACTATTTTGTGCATAATATTTAATTTTTTCATAAATATTATTTAAGGTAGTTTTTTTAATTGTTTGTATTGTTAAATCTACTACAGAAACATTAGCCACAGGAACTCTTAAAGATATACCAGTTAATTTACCATTTAATTCAGGTATAATTAAACCAACTGCTTTAGCAGCACCCGTACTTGAAGGAATAATATTTTGTAAGGCGCCTCTACCACCACGCCAATCTTTTTTTGAAGCACTATCAACAGTTTTTTGTGTGGATGTCACTGCATGAACAGTTGTCATTAATCCTTTTGCAATAATAAAATTATCATGAATAATTTTTGCGAGAGGAGCTAAACAGTTTGTTGTGCATGAGGCATTAGAAACTATTTTTTCGCCATTATATTTATGAAAATTTACTCCTTTCACAAACATTGGTATACTAGTATCTTTTGGTGGTGCTGTAATTACTACTTTTTTAGCTCCAGCATAAATATGTTGTGAAGCTAATTTTTCAGTTAAAAATATTCCACTAGATTCTACTACTACATCAATATTTAATTTATTCCATGGCAAATTATTAGGATTGGATTCAGCAAAAATATGTATTTTATGATCATTAACTATTAAATATTTATTTTTTATAATATTAATTGTACCGTTAAAAGTACCGTGTGTCGAATCATACTTCAACATATATGCAATATAATTGATATCTAATAAATCATTAATGGCAATAATTCTAATATTGGAATATTGTTGTGTTGCTCTAAATAACACACGTCCAATCCTACCAAAACCATTAATAGCTATTCTAATATACATGTTATACCCCTAACAAATTATTTTGTATTTTAAATATCATATTAATATATCTGTATTGTACATACAGCATATATATTTTTCATATTCATGTAATTATTATTGAATAATAATTTCTGTGATATAATTTGTTTTTCTAAATTACTTTGTATAAAAAAAGATAAAATATTTTGCAAGAAAAAACGTGAATTTAATTGCATCATAAAACTAAATATATCTATAGATGAATTATTCTCAAATTCTAACTGTAGATTAATTTTTTGTAAGTGTGTTAATTGAGCTATTTTACGCACAGCATCATCAAAATTACCTAAACTATCTACTAAACCATATTGTTTTGCTTCTACACCTAAAAACACCATTCCGTTAGCTAATTTTTGTACACTATTTAATGATTTATGTCTATAATAAGATATTATATTAATAAATTGTTTATAACCATCTTCTAAATTTAAATGTATAATCTTCTTTTGTATATCTGATAATGGTTGTGTTAACACACTATTTGATCTTTCAGAAATACTAACACCATCATTATATATGCCAATAGTGTTTAAAGTTTTATGAAAATTATTTACGATACTAAAAATACCAATAGAACCGGTAAAGGTCATAGGATCACTTATAATATAGTCAGCAATAGTAGAAATTAAATATGCTCCTGAAGCAGCCATGGAGTCCATTATAACTACAATCGGTTTATGTCTTTTTTTTAAAGTTTTTAATTCCTCAAAAATTAATTGAGATGCCATTAAACTGCCACCTGGACTATTAATTTTTAATATGACTCCTTTCAAATGYGGATCTAAATATACAGTATGTATTTGGTCTAAGATATTATTTATATTTTCATATAATAATGTGTCATTAATATTAATAACTGCAATATTATTTTGTGTTTTATTAGGAATATAAGTTTGATAAAAATAATCTGAAATGTTAATATGATTATATGTGGTATGTGTACTGTCCCATCCAAACTTTTGGATCATTTTATTTTCAAAAGTAGTATTAGTTAGTAGTTGATCCACTAAATGATGTTGTAAAGCATATAATGCTAGATTACCATGTACATTTTGCAAAGATGTAATATAATCTTGATCATTTAAAAAAATATCCTGTGTTGTGGTATGTCTATTATCGGCAATTTGTTGTATAAAATTCTTCCATAAATTATTAATTAATTGTGTAAAAAAAATTTTATTTTTAATAGACATTTTATGATTAACAAATGGTTCAACTGCAGATTTATATTCTCCTATTTTAAATACATTAGATTCAATATTTAAATATTGTAAAAGTTTCTTATAATATAAATTATTAATACTAAATCCATGTAAATCTACATATCCATTAGGATTGAGAATTATTTTATTTGCAAAACTTGCTATATAATATTGTTCTTGAGTATAAGAATTACTAATAACATATACTTGTTTACCTGATTTTTTAAAATTATCTAATGATGCTCCTAGATAACGTAGTGCAGGAATACTATTAACTGTTAAATCATTAGTTTTTAAAATAATACCAGAAATTTTATTATCATTCTTAGCTTTAGCAATAGTTTTTACAATATGTAATATTGCATTAGAATCTTTATGTATAATAAATTTATTAAATAAATTAGAAATAAAATTTTTATTATGATGTAAAGTATCAGAAAAATCTGTTTGAAAATTTA
The DNA here is from genome assembly GCF_012571345.1 of Enterobacteriaceae endosymbiont of Macroplea mutica. Lineage (GTDB taxonomy): Bacteria > Pseudomonadota > Gammaproteobacteria > Enterobacterales > Enterobacteriaceae. Next base: position 89,259 of record NZ_CP046218.1, read on the forward strand.
TTTCCAAAACTTTTTTAGTATCATTATGATAATAATGATAATGTTTATATCTATGATATAAAATAATACTAATACTAATTATTATAAAAAAAACCACCATATTGATTATAATAATTCTAATATAATTAATTATATGCCATATATAGCATAATAAATATTTTAATAGCTTCCATAAGCTAAACATTTTTCACCTAATTATGTTAATTAATAATTAAAAAATATTCAAATCAAGCCAAATTGGAGCATGATCTGAAGGCCTATTCATATTACGTATACCATAATCTATATCAGCATTAATATAATATTTTTTTAATTTTTTACTAATAAAAATTATATCAATTCTTAATCCAATATTACTATTATAACCTTTACTTCTATAATCAAACCAAGAAAATTTATTATTTATTGTTGGATTCATTTCACGCCATATATCTAAAAACCCCCAATTTAATAATTTTTGTACACACATTCTTTCTTCTGGTAAAAAAGAGCATTTACCTTGTTGTAACCATTTTTTTTGATTTTTTATGCTGATACCAATATCTAGATTAGTAATACTTACATTTATATCACCTATTATTATAATAAAATCTGTAGTATTAAAACTATTATTAATATAATAATATAAATTTTTAAAAAAATTTATTTTTTGAGTAAATTTAATAATATTATTACGGTTATCTCCTTGTGGAAAATAACAATTTATAATTGTTATATTACCTATCATAGTAGGAATTTCTATCATAATAAATCTTTTTTGTTCATTATTATTTAAAACATTATTTTTTATTTTTAATGGTTTATAACGACTTAATAATGCTACACCATAATTTTTTTTTTGCCCATTTATATAAACATTATAACCTAATTCTAATAATTCTTTTTTTGGGAAAAGTAAATTATCTACTCTAGTTTCTTGCAAACCTATAATATCAGGATTATGTATATTAATAATATATTTTAATTGATGCCAATGAGCTCTTATGCCATTAATATTAAATGAAAGAATTTTCATAACGATATTTTTATACATTATTTATTTTATATTAATATTAATAATATGAATAATTTTTGATAAAATAAAAAATATATTTTCATATATTAAATTTAATATAACGTTTATTTAAAAAAACGTAGCTTTTTTAAATTCTAAAATAACATTAGTTAATTTATGGAACATTAATTGTAAATTATCTTTATGTTTTATTATATCAATAATATAGGAACCTATAATAACACCATACATACCATCTTGTATGGCATTTTTAATATGTTGTACATTACAAATACCAAAACCTTGCACAGGTAAAGATTTTTGATATTTTAATATTTTTTTACACAAAGATTTTGTACTTAATAAATTATTATTTACATTATATCCAGTAACACCAGAACGTGATGTTACATAAATATAAGCACAAGTAAAATTGTGAATTTTATTCCAAAAACTATTATTAACATTATGCGGACAAATTAATACAGGTAAAATATTATATTTACAAGAATATTGATAATAAATAGTATATTCTTCTATTGGTATATCTACTATTAAAATAGAATCAATACCAACTATATTAGATTGTTGATAAAAATTATCTATACCATAAGAATATATGGTTTGTGCGTACACTAAAATTCCAATGGGTATTTTAGTGTATTTTTTTCTAATATTTTGAATTATTTGTAAACATTGTGTAATATTGATTTTTAGGTTTAATGCTCTTTTATAAGATTGTTGTATTGTTATACCATCAGCTATAGGATCTAAACAAGGTATGCCTAATTCTAATGCATTTACACCATTATAAATAAGAATATCAATAATATTCATAAATATTGATATAGATGGATCTCCTATAGTAATAAAGGGTATTAATGCAATAGCTTTTTGTTTATGTAAATGTTTAAACATAATATCATAACGATTATTCATATAAAATTATATTATCCTTGTACTATTATTAAATTATATATTTATTCAGTAAACTAATATCTTTATCACCTCTACCAGAGAGATTAACTATTACCAATTGTTTTTTATGTTTTTCACGTTTTATGATTTTTATAGCATATGCTAAAGCATGAGAAGATTCTAATGCAGGAATAATACCTTCTTGCACACATAATAATTTAAAAGCTTGTATGGCTTCATCATCTGTAATGGCAACATATTGCACACGTTTAGAATCACATAAATATGCATGTTCTGGTCCAACTGCAGGGAAATCCAAACCTGCTGAAATAGAATATGAATTAGCTATTTGATTATCTTTATTTTGTAAAACTTTTGTTTTCATGCCAAAATATATATTTGTTTTACCTGCTATAGTAGCAGCACCATGTTTAGTAGTATGTATGCCTAAACCTCCTGGTTCAACACCAATTAATTTGATATTTGGATAATTAATAAAATGCGAAAAAAAACCAATAGCATTAGAACCCCCACCAACACATGCAATCATTATATCAGGTAATTTTTGCTCTAATAAAATAATATCTTTTTTAACTTCTTTACTAATAATACTTTGAAATTCGTGTACTATCGTTGGGTAAGGATGTGGTCCAGCAGCKGTTCCGATCATATAATGACTATGCGTATAATTACTAGCCCAATAACGTATAGCTTCATTACACGCATCTTTTAATGTGCCATTATCATTTTGTACAGCAATAATAGTTGCGCCCATTAACTTCATTTTAATGACGTTATCGTGTTGTCTTTTAATATCTTTATTACCCATAAAAATTTTACATTTTAAACCTAATAATGTTGCAACCATAGAAGCTGCTAAACCATGTTGTCCGGCACCAGTTTCTGCAATAATTTCTGTTTTACCCATTTTTTTTGCAAGTAAAGCTTGTCCTAATGCTTGATTTATTTTATGTGACCCACTATGTAACAAATCTTCTCTTTTAAGATAAAGAGTTGTATTAGTATTTTTTGTTAAGTTTTGACATTTTGTTAATGGACTAGGTCGACCGACATAATTATTTAGTAAGTTTTTTAACTGTTTATTAAATGATTTATCATTTTTTATATTAATAAAAGCTTGTTCTAATTCTAATAAAACAGGTACTAATAATTGTGGGACAAACATGCCTCCAAACTTGCCAAAATATCGTGTTAAAGTATTCATTTATTTCCCTTTATATATTATAAAATGAATAATAAATAATATTATGTACAGTTACGTAATTTGTGAAAAATATTGTTTATTTTTATAATATCTTTTATTCCAGGAGTTTTTTCTACCCCAGAATTAAAATCTAGTCCATAACATTTTAATTGTGCTGCTTGTACACAATTATATATATTTAAGCCTCCAGCTAAAAGGATATTTTTTTTATTTATATGCTTTAATAAATCCCAATTAAATGTTTTTCCTGATCCAGGTAAATAATAGTCATAAACAAATAAATCTATATGAGAAAATTTTTGTTGTGGTATGGTATTGTTAATATTATATGTTTTCCAAATTTGGATATGTTTAGGGATCTTATTTTTTACATTATTGATAAAATTTTGATCTTCGTTACCATGTAATTGTATAGCAAATAATGGTATTTTTTGAATGACTTTTATAATATCTGTTATACTATTATTATAAAACACACCTATATATAATAGTGTAGTGGTATTATTTACAATATTTATTGCATGAACTAAACTAATATATCTAATAGATTGCTTAGTAAAAATTAAACCGCCAAATATGCTACCTGCTTGACTTGATATGTATGCATCATAATTTTTTTTTAAACCACATATTTTATTATTACCGAACATAATTTTTTTAACATTTAATAAGATATTTTTATTTGATAATAAAGCAGTTCCTATTAAATACCCATGAACAAATTTATTTAATTTTTGTATTTGTGTATGTTGTTTAATGCCAGATGCACTAATTAAAATAGTTTTATAGTTTACATTAATATTATTTAATATATTTATTGTATTATAAATATTAATAGTAAAATTTTTTAAATTTCTATTATTAATCATAATAATTTTAGCTTTTAAATTTATTGCTCGTTTAAATTCTATTTTATTACTAACTTCTGTTATTACACTCATATTTAATTGATGAGCAATATTGCGCAATATTATATATTGTGTGTCACTTAAAATAGTAAGTATAAGAAGTATAATATCTGCACCATAATACCTTGCAAAAAATATTTGATAAGGATCTAAAAAAAAATCTTTACATAAAATAGGTTTATTTGTTATTTGACTCATGAGTTTTAAATATTTAAAACTACCAGAAAAAAATTTTTCATCTGTTACTACAGAAATAGCAGTAGCATATTGCTGATATATTTTTGCTACATGTATAATATGGACGTTTTGCGATATAATTTTTTGTGTAGGTGAATGTTTCTTATATTCTAAAATAAATATTTTATTTAATAAATATGTATTTGTTTTAGTATAAAAATTAAGTTTCGTTTTATGGACTTTTGTTTTTAAAACATTTATTGATAAATGTTTTTGTTGTTCTATAATCCATGAAATTTTATTTTTAATTATTAGTTGCAAGATATCTATTTTAAACATAATGTATTACGCATATATCCTTGTTGTATGAGATTTATAATATATTTAAATCCTAGACCTGAATAGATTACATCTAAAGCTAATTGTGTATTTTGAATTAAATTATGATAACCATTTAATTTTAATAAAAAGGCAACATTAACTGCGACAGTATTAATATAACTTGTATTTTTACATGTCCCTTTTAATAATTGTACTAATATCTTAGTATTATATTTTATTGAATAACCTGTTAGATCTTGGATATTAATATAATTATGTAAACCAAAATCTTTAGGTGTTAATATATAATTAGTAATATTTTGATTATGGAGTTCCATTACTATTGTATTATTATGTAATGATATTTCATCCATACCTTTACAGTGCACTACTGCTGCTCTGGTATATTTTAAAATTTTTAAAACATGTATCATAGGTTCTAACATATTAACATGATAAACACCTATTAAAATAATTTTAGGATAATATGGATTAATTAATGGTCCTATAATATTAAAAATAGTATGTGTATTAAGTTCTTTTCTAATTAACATATAATCATTTAAAAAACTATAATATTTTTGTGCAAATAAAAAACATAAATTATATTTTTCTAATAATAAAAATGATGTTTGACAAGAYTGTTGTATTGGATATCCTAAAAATGATACGATATCTGCTGAACCTGATAAACTAGATACGTTTTTATTAATATGTTTGGCAACTTTAATACCACAAGCAGCTGCAATAAAAGCACTACTTGTAGAAATATTTAAAGTATTTGCATTATCACCTCCAGTACCAGTAATATCCGATATAGTATAGCTATTTTTAGGTAATGAATAATTTACTTGAGATGTATCATGAATGGCATTAACTGCTCCTAATATTTCATATATATTAACACCTTTTATTTTTAATGCAATTAATAAGGCAATTAACTGACTTTGTAATATTTTTTTTTGTTGTATTAAAGAAAATAAATAATAAGTTTCTTGTTGTGATAAATAATGTAAATTATATATTTTTTCTAAAAGTTTATGTATTGTAAACATATATATCTTCTTGATTTATAATAAATAAAAACTATTTGCCCATACAATGGTTTGTTCTAATAAAATATTGCCTTTTGGAGTTAAAATCGATTCAGGATGAAATTGATAACCACATATTTTATGTTTTTCATAACGAAAACTCATAATTATATTTTTATATTTAGAATTTATAGTAAAAATTTTGGGGATATTTTTTACTATTAAAGAATGATATCTTGCAACATACATAGGATTTTTAATATTTTGGAACATATGTTTTGCATCATGTATAATTGGTGTAGCTTGTCCATGTAATATATTATTTAATGGCATAATAGTTCCATTATATAATTCTATTAGTGCTTGATATCCTAAACATATTCCGATAATAGGTATTTTCCCTATTAAAATTTGTAATAAATACGGCATATATCCTGCATTTTCTGGTAATCCAGGTCCAGGAGATAATATAAGAATAGGATTTTGTATTTGCTGAATTTTTTGTAATAATATATTTGTATTAATATTATTCCTATATATGATAACTGTATGTCCTAAACATCTTAATTGATCTACTAGATTATAAGTAAAAGAATCAAAATTATCTAAAAGAAATATATTTGACATAATCTTTATTATCCACACTTATAAAGTATAATTAATTGCATTTAATACTGCTCTAGCTTTATCAAAACTTTCTTGTATTTCTAATAATGGTTGTGAATTTAATACTATTCCTGCTCCTGCTTGTATAATAGCAATGTTATTTTGTATATACGCAGCACGTATAATAATACATGTATCTAGATCGCCATTTGCTGTTAAATAACCTATAGCACCTCCATAAGTACCTCTAGATTCTATTTCCATTTGTGCAATAAGTTCCATAGCACGTATTTTAGGAGCACCAGTTAATGTACCCATATTCATACATGCTCTATAAGCATGAAGTGCATCTAATTCTTTTCGTAAAATACCTATAACTTTTGAAACTAAATGCATCACATATTTATAACGATCTACTCTCATTAAATCTGCTATATATCTACTACCTGGAATACATATTTTAGCTAGATCATTACGAGCCAAATCTACAAGCATTAAATGTTCTGATAATTCTTTTTGATCTGTACGCATTTCTAATTCAATACGATTATCTAAATCTAAATTTAATCTACCATTAATAATGCCTCTCGCTCTTGTACCAGCAATAGGATAGATTTCAATTTTTCTAGTTCTAGCAGTAAATTTTAATGAACTTTCAGGAGAAGAACCAAATAATATAAAATCTTTATCTTGCATAAAAAACATATAAGGGCTAGGATTTAGTTCTTTTAATATTGAATATGATTTTAATGGTTGATAACATTTAATATAAAATTTTCTAGAAGGAACTACTTGAAAAATTTCTCCGAATTTAATTTTTTGCTTCATATTCATGATGATTTTATAGAAAGTTTGATCATCATAGTTACATGTATATTGTATTTTATTAAATAACTTTGTTTTGTTTTTAGTAACATCATTATTTATAACAGAAATTTGTTTATGTAATTCTAAAATTCTATTATATAATCTATAATATTCCATTTTATTTGGTATATATACAACACTTTGTAAGTAAGTATTTTTTTTTTTATGATTTACAATTAATAATGTTTCTGCCAAATAAAAACAATAATCTGGACATATTTGTTTAATGGTCTTAGGTAAATGTTCAAAATAATATATTAAGTCATAAGAAAAAAAACCACCTAAAAATATTGCATATTTATTTTTATGAGGATTATGTACTAACTGTAAAATTAGTCTTAAAATATCTAAAACAGATTGTTCTTTTAAACGTTTATCTTCATCTATAAATGTATTATTTTTAGGAAATTTTAATATTCTATGATTGCTAGTTTTTGAATTAATAATATTTTGCGGTAATCTTTTATCTAATAATAATAGTAATGCATCGCCATTATGTGAAAAAGAATCAATATATACAATATTTTTATAGGCATATATTCTTATACTACTATCAATAATTAATAAACTTTTTAAATTATTTTTATAAATGATATCTGCTGATTCTAATAATAATGTGTTTGTTTTATAACAACAAATTTTACTAAAAATAGTCGTGAGATTTTTATTATATGTAACGTTTTTTTGTATAAGTTGTAATATAGGTTTATCTTTTGTCATATTTATATTATTCACATAATAATGCGACATAAATATTTTTAGCATTATTATTTAGTTATTTAACATATATATGTATAATAACGAATAATTATACGAATTACCAAATATTTTTTATATATAAACAATATTTTAATATTATTTTGCAAGAAATATAATTTTTATATGTTAAATAAAAAATGTATTATATCACCATCATTAATAACATATTTTTTACCTTCTATTTTAATTTTCCCGAGTTTTTTTATGATGCTAATACATTTATAAGTAACATAATCTTTATACGATATAATATTAGCTCTAATAAAACCACGTTGTATATCACTATGAATTTTTTTTGCTGCATGTAGAGCAATAGTACCTTTGTTAATACTCCATGATCTAACTTCTTTACTACTAACAGTGTAAAAATTATGTAAATTTAATAAATTAAAACTAGATTGGATAATTTGATTTAAATAATTATTTTGCATGATAGTGTCTTGTGTATTGCGAGATTTTAATTTAGCACATATTGGCACAGTTAAAAATTTTTTAGCAATATGATTAATTTTAATATCAGTATTTTTTTTATTTGATTGTTTAAAATCAATGTTCACTACAATCATGATTGGTTTAATACTTAATATTTGATAATGATTCAAAATATTTTTTTCTTCGTAACTAAAATTAATCTTATTTAATAAAATTTTTTTTTCAAGGTACTTTAAACAAGTATGAAATAAATTTATTTCTTTGTGTTTAACTGATKGTTTATTTTTTAAAAATTGTATTATTAATTTTTTACATAATGTTATATCAAATTGTATTAATTCATTATGAATAATATCAATATCTTTAATAGGATCTTGAGAAGATAAATTATATATCTTAGTATCATAAAAATATTTTACAACGTGTATAATAGCATTAACTGTTGCAATATGTCTTAAAAATTTATTACCTAAACCAATACCTAAATGGGCGCCTTGTATTAATCCAGCAATATCAACAAAAGTGATAGTAGTATATATAATTTTTTTTGTATTAACTAACTTAGATAAAGTTAACAATCTAGAATCAGGTACTTTAACAATACTTATATTAGGTTTTATAGTACAAAAAGGATAATTTAATGCATCGACATTAGAATTAGTTAATAAATTAAATAAAGTAGATTTGCCAACATTTGGTAAACCAATAATACCGCATTTTAAACTCATAATGTTATCCGTGTTTTATCGTGTAAAAAATTTATTGCTGTACAATAATTGTTTGTTTGTATTAATATTTTTAACGCGCAAATACTTTTATTTATAGCGTAAAAAATTTTTTTTTGTTCTTCTATCTTTGGTTTATTTAATACAAAAATATTAGTTTGCAATTTATTATTAGGTTTCCCTATGCCAATTCGGAGTCGATAAAATTGTTGACTTTGTAAACAACATATAATATTTTTTAGACCATTATGGCCACCACTGCTCCCGCCATATTTAAATTTTGCTATACCAGGATAAAAATCTAATTCATCATGAATGATTAAAATATTATTTAAATTAATTTTATAAAATTTTAATATTAATGATATGGATTGGCCGGAATTATTTATAAAACCATCTGGTATAAATAATATGATATTTTTATTATACAAAAATAAATTACCTATATATCCTAACAAAGATTTATTTTTTTTAAATTTAATATTTAATCTTTTTGACATTTCTAACAGACAAAAAGAACCCATATTATGTCTTGTATTAATATATTTATTACCATAATTTCCTAAACCTATTATTATTTTTAACAATTTTATAATCCTTTATTAATAATTATTTAAACATTATAGAAAGTGATTCTTCATTATTTAAACGACGAATAGCTTCTGATAATATTAATGATAAAGTTAATATTCTAATATTACATAATGTCTTCATATTTTCTTGCAAAGGTATACTATCACATACTATAATTTCATCTATAACTGAATTACGAATATTTTTTGCAGCATTACCAGAAAAAATGGGATGTGTAATATATGCAAGTACTTTCTTAGCACGATGTTGTTTTAATATTTTAGCTGCTTGGCATAGTGTTCCTGCTGTATCAATTATATCATCTATTAAAATACAGTCACGATTATTTACATTGCCAATAATATGCATAACTTCTGATATATTATATTGTAATCTTCTTTTATCTATTATTATAATATCAGCACTATTAAATAATTTTTCAGATAATATACGCGCACGAACTACTCCGCCAATATCAGGAGATACAATTATAGGTTGTTGTAATTTTTGTTTATATAAATCTTGTAAAAAAATAGTGTAACTTAATACATTATTAATGGGAATATTAAAAAAACCTTGAATTTGTTCAGCATGTAAGTCTACTGTTAAAATTCTATTTACACCTACATTAGATAAAATGTCTGCTATAACTTTTGCAGTAATGGGTACTCTAGCAGACGATATTCTTCTATCCTGCCTAGCATAACCAAAATACGGTATGACTGCTGTAATTCTTGCAGCTGATGCACGTTTAAAAGCATCAATCATAATAATTAATTCCATTAAATTATCATTACTAGGGTTACATATAGATTGTATGATATAGATATCATCACCACGTACATTTTCATTAATTTGTACTAATGTTTCACCATCACTAAATTTTCCAACATATATCTTTCCTAATGGTAAAGATAAATTATTTGCAATTTGTTTTGCTAATGCCGGAATTGCATTGCCAGTAAATAATTTTATATTAAACATTATAATACCTTGAGTATGTTACATATAATTATATTTTATATAATATACAAAACATTTTTTTAAAATAAATATATTATTCAGAATTAAATAATTTACATCATTAAAATTTATATTATATTAGAATAAAATTTGATAAAAAGTATTATGTATGAAAAAATCTATCATAGATAAATTAAATTGTTTATTTAATACATATAAAAATCTTGAAAAACAATTTTTTAATAATAAAACTTATGATCAAAACTATAAAAATCTTACTACTAAGTATAATAAATTATCATTTTTAATGAAACTTTTTATGCAATGGAAAAAAATACAAAAAGATTTAAGAAATAATCAAAACTTATTACAAGATAAAGAACTACACTCTTTGGCATTAGAAGATAATCATCGTTTGCAATTATTAAAAAATAATATAGAAAAGAAAATTCAAATATCTTTATTCCCTGAAAACAACAAAGAACAACGAAATTGTTTTTTAGAAATCAGATCAGGTTCAGGAGGTAAAGAAGCAGCAATTTTTGTTAGTGATATATCTAGAATGTATATGAGATATGCAGAGTCTAAAAAATGGGAAATTGATATTATACACATTCATTATGGTGAACATGGTGGTTATAAAGAAATTATTATAAAAATTATTGGTTATAATGCATATGGCACATTAAAATTTGAATCTGGAGGTCATAGAGTACAAAGAGTGCCAGAAACAGAATCTCAAGGTAGAATACATACTTCTACATGTATTATCGCAGTATTACCAGAACTTTTAAAAAAAGAAATACCAATAATCAATACACAAGATTTAAAAATTGATACATTTAGATCTTCAGGCGCTGGTGGGCAACATGTTAATACTACGGATTCGGCAATACGTATTACACATTTACCCACTGGAATTGTTGTGGCATGTCAAGATGAAAGATCACAACATAAAAATAAATCAAAAGCATTAGCAGTATTAGCATCTAGAATTACTACTATGGAACAAGCAAAAAGGAATAAAAATACAGCATTTAAAAAGAAAACATTATTAGGATCCGGAGATCGTTCTGATAGAATTAGAACATATAATTATATTCAAAAAAGAGTAACTGATCATCGCATTAATTTAACAATATATAGATTAGAAGAAATTATGAATGGAAAATTAGACATGTTAATTGAGCCTATAAAAAAAACAATATTATAATCATTTACTTTTATTGGAGTAAATAATATTAATGATGATTAAAACATGGTTAGAATATGCTACTAATACTTTAGAAAAGTATAATATTAATAATCCGCAATTAGAAGCTGTGGTAATATTATCTGCAATTTGTAAAAAACCTAAGTATTGGATTTATACATTTAACGAATATACACTTAATAAATTTTATTTAAATAAAATTAATCAATGTTTAAAAAGAAGGATTAAAAAAGAACCTTTAGCTTACATAATAGGTTTTTGTGAATTTTGGTCTTTAAATATATATGTTACTCCAGATGTATTAATACCTAGAAAAGAAACAGAGTTAATTGTAGATGTTAGTATTAATAAAATTTATCATAATAATGTTAATAAAATTTTAGAGTTAGGTACTGGYAGTGGTGCTATATCATTTGCTATCGCCTCTAGTAATAAATTTGTTAATATCATAGCTACTGATATTTCGATGAAAGCTATTAAACTTGCTCAGTATAATTTAAAACAATTAAATTTAACAAATATTATTTTATCACAAAGTAATTGGTTTCATAAAATTTCTTATCAAACTTTTGATATTATAATTAGTAATCCACCTTATATTAGTCAACAAGAATATAAATATTATGAAGAATATTTAAAATTTGAACCTAAAATAGCTTTAATAGCAAAAAATAATGGTTTAAATAATTTTAAACATATAATTTTACATTCATATAATTATCTAAATAATTTTGGTTGGTTAATATTAGAACATGCACCACATCAAATAACATATATTATGAATTTATTCAAAAAAAAATTTTATAATATTCAAACATATATGGATTTAAATAATAAATTTAGAGTTATTTGTGCACAAAAAATTTTACATAAAATCAATGATTTTATGTAAATAAATAAAAAATTTATTGTTATATTATTAATATAAATATATTATAAAATTTTATTTATAGAAGATATATTTTAATATAAAATTGCATTAGAACCAATTACTGTGACGTATAATATATTCATGAATATGGTAAAAAATATACACCCAAACAATAGCATAAAACAAGATAAACAATATTCGCAAAAAAAAAATACATCATTATTATTAATGAGAGATCATAGACAATTAGGTAAACAATTAAATTTATATCATTTCCAAGATGAAGCTCCTGGAATGGTATTTTGGCATCATAATGGTTATATTATTTTTCAAGAACTAGAAACATTTTTAAGAAAAAAACTACAACAATATAATTATCAAGAAGTTAGAACGCCCATTATAACAGATAGTGTTATTTGGGAAAATACTGGACATTGGGAAATTTATAAAAAAGCTATGTTTATAACTTCATCAGAAAATAGACAGTATTGTATTAAACCTATGAATTGTCCAGGACATATACAGATTTTTAAACATAAATTAATGTCTTATAAAAATTTACCAATTAGAATAGCAGAATTTGGTATATGTCATAGAAATGAACCTTCTGGTTCTTTGCATGGTTTAATGAGATTACGTAGTTTTACACAAGATGATGCACATATTTTTTGTACTGAAGAACATATTACTCAAGAAATCACTAATTGTATATATATGATGTATGAAATATATAATATATTTGGTTTTAAAAAAATACGAGTGAAATTATCTACTAGACCAGACAAACGTATTGGAAATGATAATATTTGGAATTATACAGAAAATCATTTATCTAAAATATTACATAAACTTAATATTATTTTTGAATACCAAAATGGTGAAGGTGCATTTTATGGTCCAAAAATAGAGTTTTCTTTTTTTGATTGTTCTAATAGAGAATGGCAATGTGGCACCATACAATTAGATTGTTCATTATCAAAAAAATTAAATTTATTTTATATAGACCATAATAATAAACATCAATATCCTATTATTATCCATCGTGCTATATTAGGCTCTTTAGAACGTTTTATTGGAATTATTTTAGAAGAATTTCATGGATATTTACCTTTATGGATAGTACCATTACAAGTTATAATTTTAAATATTAATTCCAAACACAATAACTATATCATGAATATAGTAAATATTTTTATGCAAAATAATATAAGAATTAAGGCAGATTTAAGTAATAATAAAATTTCTTTTAAAATTAGACAGTATACTATGTTACATATACCATATATTTTCATTTGTGGTGATCAAGAAATTCAAAACAATACAATAGCTATTAGAAATTGTTTAGGAGAAAATTTGGGATTTATGAAAATACATGATATTATTAATAAAATAAAAGAAGAAATACAAAATTATAAAATAACACAATATATTATTTAGGAGAATAAAGTATTAAAATTGTTAAAAAAAAAACATCATTAACACATCCTAATAAAATAAATGAAGAAATTATTAGTGATAAAGTTAGATTAATTGGAATTAATGGTGAACAAATAGGCATAATGCAATGCGAAAATGCACTAATAAAAGCTAAAAGTGCTGGTTTTGATTTAGTCGAAATTAATGCTGGCGCCGTTCCTCCTGTATGCCGCATAATGAATTATGGAAAATTTTTGTATATTAAAAATAAAACTTTTAAAGAACAAAAAAGAAAACAAAAAATTATACATTTAAAAGAAATAAAATTTAGACCAGGGACTGATATAGGAGATTATAATGTTAAATTACGTCATGCAAAACGTTTTTTACAACAAGGAGATAAAATTAAAGTTACTCTTAGATTTAGAGGTAGAGAGATGATGCATGTCCAAATTGGTTTAACTATATTATATCGTGTAAAAAATGATTTACAAAACTTAGCTATAGTAGAGACATTTCCTACTAAAATCGAAAGCAGACAAATGATAATGATATTAATCCCTAAAAAAAATAAAGTACATATCTAAAATAATATATTATATTATTTAACTTTACATAAAAAATAATAGGATAATATTTCACATGCTCAAAATAAAAACTGTACGTAGTGTTGTAAAAAGATTTAAAAAAACTGGGAATGGTCATTACAAACATAAACAAGCTAATTTGCGACATTTATTAACTAAAAAGACCTCTAAAAATAAACGTTCATTACGACATAAAAAAATTGTTTATAAAGGAGATACAAATTCTATAAAATTATGTTTACCTTATTTATAAACTTTAGAATAGTATTCTAGGAGAATATATTATTATGGTTAGAATTAAAAGGGGTGTTGTTGCACACGCAAAACATAAAAAAATATTAAAACAAGCCAAAGGATATTATGGTGCACGTTCACGTACATATAGATCTGCTTTTCAAGCTGTTATAAAAGCGGGACAATATTCTTATAGAGACCGTCGTCAGCGTAAAAGAATGTTTAGACGATTATGGATTACTAAAATTAATGCTGCTTTAAAACAAAATAATATAAAATATAGTAATTTTATTAATATTTTAAAAAAAACAAATATCCAACTTAATAGAAAAATATTAGCAGAGATTGCTGTAAATAAAGTTCATTTTGCAAACTTAGTAACTACAATAAAACAAGATATTTCTTAATCATATATATTAAAAGACATGATATATGTACAAATATTATGTCGTAATATTATTTTTATTAAATTTAAGATATAAAAAATTATTTCTAATATGATGTTAACAAACATAATACTCATGCTAAAAAAGGATATCAGTTTTATAACAAATATCCATGATTTAAATTTATTAAAAAAAAAATATTTAGGTAACGATAGTTATCTTGTTAAACAAATCAATATATTGAAAAAACAACAAGATCATACTAAAATTATTCCTTTGTATCATTGTAAAAAAAAAATTTTTCAAATAATATTAGATTATAAACAAAAAATAGATAATAAAAATATTAATAATAGTATATCTCATGAAACAATTGATATTACTTTACCAGGAAGACTAAATAATATTGGTGCAATGCATCCTATTAATTATATTATTCATAAAACCAAAAATTTTTTTCAAAAATTAGATTTCCAAGAAATACAAGGTCCGGAAATTGAAAATTGTTATTATAATTTTGATGCATTAAATATTTCTCAATATCATTCTATACGTACAAAACAAGATACTTTTTGGATTAATAATGATATTTTATTAAGAACACAAACTTCTAATATGCAAATTAGAATTATGAAAATTATGAAACCACCTATTCGCATATTAACTTATGGCAAAGTATATCGTAATGATTATGATAATAAACATACACCAATGTTTCATCAAATGGAAGGACTATTTGTAGATAAACAAATCAGCCTAACAGATTTAAAAAATATATTATTAGACTTTATAAACTATTTTTTTCCTAAAAAATATAAAATACGTTGTAGGCCTTCTTATTTTCCTTTTACAGAACCTTCTTTAGAAATTGATATTATGGCACAAAATACAGATATGTGGATAGAAATATTAGGCGCGGGATTAATACATCCAAATGTCTTAAAAAATGTAAATATTGATTCTTATAAGTATTCTGGGTATGCTTTTGGTATTGGAATAGAAAGACTAACTATGTTATATTTTAATATAACAGATATACGTTTATTATTCGAAAATGATATACGATTTTTGCAACAATTTAAATATAATAAAAATAATTAGTTAAAATGATAAAATTTCAAATATCTTGGTTACAAGAATGGATTATGTTTAATAATATGGAATATATAATTAAACAATTAACTATGCTTGGTTTTGAAGTAGAACATATAGAATATACTAATACTATTAGTAATAGTAATATAATAAATAATATTTATATAGGTCAAATTAATAATTTCACATTATATAAGCAAAATACTAATCTTTACAAATTAAATATTAATATTAGGCAAAATGATCATATAACAATATTATCTAACGATTTTACAAATTATAAAAAAAACATGTATGTGATTTTTGCAACCAAACAATCTTTTTTATATAAAACATTATCTAAATTATCACAATATAGTTTTTTGCAATATTCAGATGGTTTACTTTGTGCTAAAAAACATTTATGGAAATATAATGCTATATATCCAAAAAAAAAATATGACATTATACTACCACAAAAAGAATATATTCTCAAAAAGGAATATTTGCATCAGTTTATTAAATTTCAAAATAGTATTTTACACGTTACTATACCATATAATCGTTATGATTGTAATAATATTATGGGTTTAGCACGCGAATTATCATCATGTTCTCAAAATATTTTTTTAAGAAAAAAAAAATATTTTATTAATAAAAAAAATAATTTAAATATACACACACTATCATCAAGAAATGTTCTTAAACCATATAATTTAAAAATTACTGAATATTTACATCAATATAATTATTGTATAATATATCATGTAAATTTACATCAACGTATACCTACTTGGATGGAAGAAAGATTACGTATTGCAGAAATACCTATATCTATGACTTATCCTTTAATGAATATTAGTAATTATATCTTATTAGAATTAGGTTATCCTGTTAATTTTTATGATGCAGATTATATCATAGGTAACATCAATATTACTTCTAATATAAAAGAACAAACAATTATTTCTAATAATAATCAAGAAATAAACATTAAAAAAAAATTAATTACAATTAATGATCAAAAAAAAATATTATCTGTTGCTGGTTTATGCCAAAATATTAATACAATACCAAAAAAAAATACAAAAAATATTTTTGTTGAAAATATTTTTTTAACACAAACATATATGAAAATATTATCAGACAATGATATGTTGCATGATCATATTATTACTCCATATGTCAAGGGATTAGACCCGCATATACAAAAAAAAGTTTTTATACGTACTATTGAATTAATTAAAAGTATTTATGGTGGTCATAATCACTGGCTCTATTTTATTAAGTTAAATCAAAAAAATATCTCTAAAAAAACTATTACAGTATATTTCCATAGAATAAATGTTTTGTTAGGATTTAATTTATCAAGAAATATTATTTTAAATATTATTAGAAAATTATATTCTAAAATATTAGAATGTAATGATAGTTTTTGTCTAGTAGAAATACCTAGTTGGCGTTATGATATTATGAATTTTGAAGATATAGTAGAAGATATTATTAGAATTTATGGTTATGATAAAATACCAATTAAAACAGATAATATAAAAGCAAGACATCATATACAAAATCATCAAATTACTAATTGCAAGTATTTATATAACACCATTAATATCAATAAAATTAAGTCTATTCTTATTTATAAAGGATATTATGAAGTCATTAATTATAGTTTAGTCAACATAAAAACACAGTTAAAATTTTTCCCTAATATTAAGAATATTAAAATATGCAATCCGATATCACAAGATATGTCTGTTATGCGTAATTCATTATTTTATGGTTTGATTAAAAACATTATGTTTAATCAACATAGACAACAAACTAGCTTACGTTTTTTTGAATATGGACTATGTTTTGACTTACAAAATAATATTAATTTACAAAATATTTCCCAAAAATATTATTTAAGTGGCATTATTAATGGTAATTATTATGATGAACATTGGAAAGTTAATAATCGTAAAATGGACTTTTATGATTTAAAAGGTGATATAGAATGTATTTTACAATGTGATAATATTAATAATATTATACACTATAAAAAAACAAATACAATTCATATATTACATCCRCAACAAAGTGCTTGGATTTATCTTAATAATATTTGTATAGGATACATGGGTGTTATTCATCCTCAAATTAATATAAATTTACAAATAAAAAATCAAACTATATTTTTTGAATTATTTTGTCATAAAATTAATATTTTATATAAACATAATGTTAATTATATTTCTAAATTTCCTATGCATCAACGAGAAATATCTTTTTTAATAAAAAAAGATATTATTTATGATGATATTATTAGTATATTAAAAAAAATAAATATAAAAGAAGTTATTAATATTAATGTATTTGATGTATATGAAGGGAGAAATATTCCTATAAATTATAAAAATATTACTTTAAGTATTAAAATACAAAGTAAAATATGCACATTACAAGAAGATGAAATAAACTATATTTTACAAAAATATATACAATCTTTAAAAGATAAATATCAAATCATATTACGTGATCATTAATATAAAATTAAAATAAAATATTTGATATAATTACTCTAAAAAGGATACTCTAAATATGTTTAACGGTATAATACAATATTTAGGGATAATTTATAATATAAAACAAACACGAAATATCACTACAATTTTTGTTAAAGTTTCTAAAAATTTTATTTTTAATTTACAGATAGGTGATTCTGTATCTAATAATGGATGTTGTTTAACTGTAACTAATATATATCATAATAATATAATAAGTTTTGATATTATTAAACATACATTAGAAATGACTACTTTTAAAACAATTAAATTAGGTGATTTAATAAATTTAGAAAAATCTTTAAAAATAAATACATATATTGGTAGTCATATTATTTTAGGCCATATAACAGATACAGCATATATTGTACGTATTACACAACATGATGTTTATATATCTATATGGATAAAACTTAATAATATAAAACACATGAAATATATTATTACTAAAGGATCTATATGTATAGATGGCGTAGGTTTAACTATAGACCAAGTATTAAAAAATAAATTTAGTGTTAATATTATTCCACAAACTTTAGCAAAAACTACACTATATTTGAAACGAATTAATAATAGTGTAAATGTTGAGATAGATATCTTTATAAAAACAATAGTACATATCACAGAAAAATTTTTAAAAAATTATCTTTATAAATTTTTTAAAAGTATATAGGATATAATAAGCATGTTAAATAATAAACAAATTGACATTTTGCACCAATTAAAATCTCGTGAAATATTATATCAAATAACTGATATAAGCAACTTACACACATTGTTGTCTAATAATAAAATTAATTTATATTGTGGTTTTGATTTAACAGCAAATAGTTTACATATAGGACACTTAATTACTATTATTACTTTAAAATATTTTCAAAAATTAGGTCATAATATTATTATATTACTAGGAGGGGCAACTAGTTTAATTGGAGATCCTAGTTTTAAACATAAACAAAGAGCAATAATTAATATTGATACAATTGACAAATGGTACAATAACATTAGTATACAATTAAAATATTTTTTTCAAGAAACTAATATTACTATAGTCAATAATTTTGACTGGTTTAATAATATGAAAGTTTTATTTTTTTTAAAAAATATTGGTCAAAATTTTTATATCAATCACATGATTAATAAAGATGCTATTAAAAATAGATTGATCAAAAATAAAGAACACAATCATCTTTCTTATACAGAATTTTCATATAATTTATTACAAGCATATGATTTTGCATTTTTATATAAAAATAATAATGTTATTTTACAAATTGGAGGTTCTGATCAGTGGGGTAATATTGTTTCTGGTATTGAATTAATAAAAAAATTATATCAATATAAAGTATATGGTTTAACTACACATTTAATCACTAGAAAAAATGGTGTTAAATTTGGTAAAACAGAGAACCAAACAATTTGGCTAGATAAAAATAAAACTACTCCATATTTGTTTTACCAATATTGGTTAAATATTAGTGATAGTATTGTTTTTAAATTATTAAAAATGTTGACTAATATTGATGTTAGAATCATTAACGAAATGAAACATAAAAAAACACATTATGATAAGCAAAAAAGTGCACAATATATATTAGCTGAGTATATGACTAATTTAGTTCATGGTGAAACAGAATTATTAATTGTTCAAAAAATTACTCATTTATTATTTGTTAAAAAATTTAGTTATTTAATAGAAAATGATTTTTATTTTTTATTAAAAAATAATATTAATAATGTTTTTTTAAATAAACAAGACTATTCTTTACAAGATATTTTAGTATGTAGTAATTTAGCCCCATCCAAAAAACAAGCTAAAAATATGATACAATCACACGCTATATATATAAATAATCAAATGATTACTGATATTAATTTTATTTGTAATATTCAATGTATAAAATTTAATCATTTTTCTTTACTAAGAAAAGGGAAAAAAAAATTTGTATTACTTTTTTGGCAATAAATTCTAAACATTAATATGCGTTCTAGAGGATTCGAACCTCTGACCATCACCATGTCATAGTGATACTCTAAACCACTGAGTTAAGAACGCAAATCCATGTTTTAATGATACAATAAAATGTGTATATAAATCAATTTTTTTGTATTGTAATTATACGATATATCATTGATGATGATGATATAGTTAAAGCAATAATAAAACCTATCCAAAAACCTGCTGGACCTATAGCATGACAAATATAATCTGTTTTAGCCAATATAAAACCTATAGGCAAGCCAATTAACCAATAAGATATAAAAGTTATATAAAATATAGATAGAGTATCTTTATATCCTTTTAAGATACCAGAACTTATAACTTGTATAGCATCAGGAATTTGATATAAAGCAGCTAAGAAAATAAGTTGTGAAGCTAAATGAATAATATTTTCATTATTATTATATAAAGATATTATGTTTTTTCTAAAGAGTATAGTAAAAACAGAATTAAAAAAACCAATAATAATACCAATAAATATTACTATCCAACTAATTTTATATGCTAATAATTTTTTATGAGAACCTAAAAAATATCCAATTCTCATTGTTACAACTTTACTTAAGGCAAAAGCCATTATATATATAAAAGAACTAAAATTTAGAGCAATTTGATGACTAATAATATTTTCTATGCCCATAGGGTAAATAAATAAAGATACTATAGTAAATAATGTTACTTCAAAAAAAATTGAAAATCCAATAGGTAAACCTAATACTAATATATTTTTTATAATTTTATAATCAGGTTTTATACATATATGCGTAATATGAATATTTTTGAAATATTGTGAATACATAATCCAAATAAAAACCATAATACACATCATCCAATTAATAACTACCATTGATAATCCGCATCCTATCCCTCCAGCTTTAGGAAAAGAATGAAATCCATATATAAAAATATAATTTAATGGTATATAACATAATATACTAATAAAACTAATTATCATAATAGGGATTGTATATAATAATCCTTCAGATAAACAACGCAGAACTTGTAATAACAAGTATGCTGGAGTAGACCATACAATAATTTTTAAAAAAAGAGATATTTTACTAGCTAATAAAGTATTTATATGCGGTAAATATGGTATAAATATACTGATTATATATATAATTAATATAACAATTATTGATAATAATATAGATAATAAGTATGCTTGCTGTATATATTTTTGAATACATACATATTTACTAGATCCATATAATTGTGAAATAATTGGTATTAATGATAATATAATGCCATGAAAAAATAATATTATAGGTGACCATATTGATGTGCTAATAGCTATTGCTGCAACATCTATATTACTAAAATAGCCTAACATAACATTATTAATAAAACTGATAGATATTTGTATGACTTGTGCAAATATTATAGGAATTGCTAAAATAAATATTTTTTTTATTTCTAAAATAGTTTTTGTATGCATAAATTGGTTTTATAGTATATGATTATAACATTATATATTATATAATATATATATTATTAATATTTATGAATATTAAATATTAAATTTTTTATTATGTTAATATTTTATTAAATAAGAGAATTAGATATGAATATTTTAGCACAAATAAAACAACAAATTATAGATAATCCAATTATTTTATATATGAAAGGCACTATCACAAATCCTCAGTGTGGTTATTCGGATAAAACCGCAAAAATAATATTAACATATCATGTAAAATGCACTTATATTAATATTTTAGATAATGATAATCTTAGAAAATTTTTGCCTAAATATGCTGATTGGCCAACTTTCCCACAACTATGGGTTAATAATAAATTAATTGGTGGGTATGACATTATATCTAATTTACATATGAATAATAAATTATTCAATATTTTACATAAAAATATTCATGATATTTAATTTTTAAAATTAATTATTTTAATTGGCGGCCAATAACCTAATTGTTGCCATACATTTATATATTTGCAAAATAATGTTGCTGTGCGATTAGCATCATATAAAGCAGAGTGTGCTTGTTGATTATCAAACGAAATGCCCATCATCTTACATGCTCTAGCTAAAACAGTTTGTCCTAAAATAAATCCGCTGAGAGTTGCTGTATCAAACATAATAAAATTATGGAATGGATTCATATGTTGCATGTTAACACGTTTTATTGATTCTAAAAGAAAACTATGATCAAAACTAACATTATGTGCTACTAAAATAGCTTTTTTACATTTATTTTTTTTAATATATTGCCATATTTCATGAAAAATTATTTTTAATGCTTCCTTTTCAGAAATTGCATAACGTAGAGCAGTATATATATTTATTTTATTAAATAATAAAGCTTCTTGAGAAATATGTGCACCTTTAAAAGGTGTAATATGAAAATGAAGAGTCTTATGTAATGATAATAAATCATCATACATTTTTAATGTTACTAAACTAATTTCTAAAATAGCATTTATCTGGGAATTAAATCCTGAAGTTTCTATATCAATAACTACAGGACATAAACCTTGGAAACGATCAGATAAATAATTGGAAAAGGTTTTATTCATATATTATTTTTTAATTTATATTATATAATACCGTAATATTTTACATCATTATATTTAATGAGTAAAATTATACTTCATAAAAAATATGTTATGGTTTAAATATGTATTATAATTATAATAACAATTATATATAAAAGGTGTCACTAAATGTCTACAGAAATCATAAAATTTAAACAAGATAATTTTATATTTTATGTAATTTATTTATATCACGTACAACCTAAAAATATATATCAAGCAATTAAAAATAGAATAAAAAATTCTATCGATTTGTTTACAAAAATTCCTGTAATAATTAATATTTCTTTTGTTACATTAAAAGAAAAAGATTGGCCAAAAATTTATGAAGCAATTTTAAAAACAGGAATTCATATTATTGGAGTTAGTGGATGCCATGATACTAATATCATAAAAGTAATTAATCGTACTGGCATTCCTATAATATATCAATATAATAATATTATCTCTAATACTAATTATATAGAACCTAAAAAACAATTAATACAAACAAAAAATTATCAAACATTAGAATTATTAATACAAACAATTAAATATAAAAAAAAAATAAATAATATTAATTTTACAAATAGTAAAATCATTGATTATCATATAAGATCCGGGCAACAAATTTATGCTCGTAATTGTGATTTAATTATCATTAATCATGTTAGTTATGGCGCAGAACTTATATCAGATGGTAACATACATATTTATGGATATATGCGTGGTAAAGCATTATCTGGTGCTAATGGTAATCAAAATTGTCAAATTTTTTGTAGTAAATTATTTGCAGAACTATTATCTATAGCAGGAGAAAATTTAATAAAAGATAATATTTCAAATGAATTTCTAGGACAAACTACAAGAATTTTTTTAAAAAATAAGAAAGTAACTATACAATTATTAAATATGAAAAAAAATATATAATTTTATGTTATAAAGGAAACATATATTATGCGTATAATTGTAGTAACATCTGGCAAAGGCGGCGTAGGTAAAACTACCTCAAGTGCTGCAATAGCAACTGGTTTAGCTCAACATGGTAAAAAAACTGTTGTTATAGATTTTGATATAGGATTACGTAATCTTGATCTTATTATGGGTTGTGAAAGAAGAGTAATATATGATTTTATTAATGTATTACAAGGTGAAATAACATTACATCAAGCTTTAATTACAGATAAAAATATGAGTAATCTATATATTTTGCCTGCTTCACAAACAATGAATAAAGATGCTTTAACTTATCAAGGAGTAGAAAATATTTTTAAAATTTTAAATATCATGAATTTTGATTTCATCATATGTGATTCTCCTGCTGGGATTGAAAGTGGTGCATTAATTGCATTATATTTTGCAGATGAAGCTATTATTACAACTAATCCAGAAATTTCTTCTATTAGAGATTCTGATAGAATATTAGGTATACTATCTTCTAAATCAAAACGAGCGAAATATGGTGAAGAACCTATTGCAGAATATTTATTATTAACACGTTATAATCCTGAAAGAGTATATTATGGTGATATGTTAAGTTTGGATGATATTACTGATATTTTAGGTATAAAAATTATTGGTGTAATTCCAGAAGATCCATTAGTATTAAGAGCTTCTAATCATGGTAAAAGTATTATTTTACATAACACATCTGAAGCAGCACAAGCATATAATGACACTGTTAAGCGTTTATTAGGCGAAAAAGTTTCTTTAAGATTTATTAATTATAAAAGAAAAAGTTTTTTTAGACGTTTATTTTGGAGTTAGAGATGTATTTTATAAATTTTTTTTTATCAAAAAAAAAAACAGCTGCAAAAATTGCTAAACAAAGATTAAAAATACTTATTACAGCAAATTCTCATGTAAAAAATATATATCCTGTATATATAACACAGCTGAAACAAGAATTAGTAGACATAGTATGTAAATTTACCAAAACTAATCCGAACAAGATTAATATTATTTATAATAGTGAAGAAAATACTTCACACTTAGTTTTAAATATAACTTTACCAAATAAAAAAATTACTAAGGTTAAAAAAATATGAGTAAGATACTACATAATATTTTTTATATAATTTATAGGATATTTTTTATATATACGTTTATTATTAATTAACATATTATTTATAATATAAACTATATTTTTTATAGTAGATGGTTTTTTATATATAAAATTTACTGTCAGATTATTATTAATTTTACTTGTAATATTATATTTTGAAAAACCATATATATCAGATATTAATACCCATAAACCTTGTAAACACATAATATTTTTAATTACATTATTATAATGTAATATGCATTCACTATTTTTCCCTAACCATAAACCTTTTTTAGTTCTTTTATATATAGCAAAATATACATAGCAATAATTATATTTAATAATACTAATAATATTTTTTATGTTTGTACATTGCCAAGCTTGTTCTGCTCGTATCATTAAAGATGATACACCAATCTTAGGTATGTTTAATGCAAAAGATATTCCTTCAGCTACTGCTGCACCTACTCTAATACTAGTAAAATTACCTGGACCTAATGCATATCCTAAAATATCAATATTTTTTAAAAATAAATTATGTTGTTGTAATAATTTTTGTATTAATATAAATATATATTGTGTATGTGTATTAGGACTATATTTATGTACTGCGGTAATAACATGACCTTTTTGTAAAGTTACAATACAATGTTTATGACATGTATTAATTGTTAAGATATTCTGATACATAATAATTATTATTATAATTTTTTATTAAAATAGATTATATAGAAATTTGTTGTGTTAATCAAAAAATATGTTATAATTATGTATCATCACATTGTTATATGTAATAATAAATAATATTTATTATAATAATAATGTTATTTGTAAACTAAAACATTATCTAATTTTATAAGATAAAATTTTTATTAAGGCTTACCATGACAACTATAGTATGTGTAAGAAGAAATAAAGAAGTAGTAATTGGTGGTGATGGACAAGCCACATTAGGTAATACAATTATGAAAGGTAATGTAAAAAAAATTCGCACATTATATAATGGAACAGTTATTGCTGGTTTTGCTGGTGGTACTGCGGATGCATTTACATTATTTGAATTATTTGAACAAAAATTAGAGATATTTCAAGGTAATTTAGTAAAATCTGCTGTAGAACTAGCTAAGGATTGGCGTACTGATAAAATGTTAAGAAAACTAGAAGCATTATTAGTAATTGCAGACAAAATTACTTCTTTAATTATTACAGGCATTGGTGATGTTATACAACCAGAAAATGATATAGTAACAATAGGATCTGGCGGACCATATGCACAAGCTGCGGCTCGGGCTTTGTTTGAAAACACTAATTTAAATGCATATGATATAGTTAAAAAATCTCTTATTATAGCAGGAGACATTTGTATATATACAAATCATAATTTTACTATTGAAACATTATTTTCTAAATAAGCATGAGGAAAATGCTAGTTATGTCTGAAATGACCCCCCGTGAAATTGTACATGAATTAGATAAATTTATTATAGGGCAAAATAGTGCAAAAAAAGCTGTAGCTATAGCTTTAAGAAATCGTTGGCGACGTATGCAATTAGATGAAAATTTACGACAAGAAGTTACACCTAAAAACATATTAATGATTGGACCCACTGGTGTAGGAAAAACAGAAATAGCACGACGTTTAGCAAAATTAGCAAATGCTCCATTTATTAAAGTAGAAGCTACAAAATTTACTGAAATTGGTTATGTGGGGAAAGAAGTAGATTCTATTATACGTGATTTAACTGATGCTGCTATTAAAATGATTAAAACCCAAGCTTTTAATAAAAATTGTTATAGAGCTAAAGAAATTGCTGAAGAAAAAATTATTAATATTTTACTGTCTAAAAAAAATAATATAGATAAAATACAAGATTCTAAATTAATAAAACAAACATTATTAATGCAACTTAGAGATGGGCAATTAGATAATGAAGAAATTGAAGTAAATATTTCAAATACCCCAATGGGTATTGAAATTATGGCTCCTCCAGGCATGGAAGAAATGACTAATCAATTACAGTCGTTATTTCAAAATCTTAGTGGTAATAAACAAAAGAAACGAATTTTAAAAATAAAACATGCTATAAAATTATTATTAGAAGAAGAAGCAAATAAATTAGTAAATAATGAGGAGATAAAACATAAAGCAATAGAATCTGTTGAACAAAATGGAATAGTTTTTTTAGATGAAATAGATAAAATTTGTCGACGTAGTAACAACATATCTTCTGATGTTTCTCGTGAAGGTGTACAAAGAGATTTATTACCTTTAGTAGAAGGTTGTACTGTATCTACGAAACATGGTATGGTTAAAACAGATCATATTTTATTTATAGCTTCAGGATCTTTTCAAATTGCTAAACCATCAGATTTAATTCCAGAATTACAAGGTAGATTACCAATAAGAGTAGAATTAAAAGCTTTAACTACACATGATTTCGAAAGAATTTTGATAGAACCTAATGCATCTATTACAATGCAATATCAATCTTTATTAGCTACAGAACAAGTTTATATTAATTTTACAAAAGATGGAATTAAACGTATTGCTGAATCTGCATGGAAAGTAAATGAAACTACAGAAAATATTGGTGCACGTAGATTACATACTGTACTAGAACACTTAATGTCTGATATATCATATAATGCTAGTGAATATTTTAATAAAAACATTATTATTGATAAAGATTATGTATGTAAACATTTAGATACATTAATTGCTAATGAAGATATGAGTAGATATATTCTTTAAAAAATATATACATAGTAGTATTTAATTAGTATTTGATGATAAAAATTATTTGTGTAATTAATTGAAAGCATTTGTAATATAATACAATATCAATATATAAGCAATTAATTAGTATGTCTCTTTTGTAAGACTTGAATGATATCATTAATACTAATATGATGGTATTGTAATAACACTATTAAATGATACAATAAATCAGCAGTTTCTTCTGTAATATTAGTTTTATTGTTATGATTAGCAGCAATTATTGTTTCAATTGCTTCTTCACCAACTTTCTGTGAAATTCTTTTAATGCCACTATTAAATAAATGCTGAGTATATGTTTTTTTTCTTGTAAAACATTGTTTTTTTTTATGTAATATTTTTTCTAATAAATATAAAAAAGTATAATTAGGTATTATATGACTTTGGAAACAACTATAATAATTTAAATGACATGTTTTATTTATTGGTTCTACTAAAATTAATAAAGTATCTTTATCACAATCAGTAGCAATTTTACATACATAAAGAAAATTACCAGTTGTTTCTCCTTTTGTCCATAAATTTTTACGTTTTCTAGAAAAAAAAGTAACTTTTTTGGTTTCTAATGTTTGTTTTAAAGCTTGTTGATTCATAAAAGCATGCATTAATATTTGTCCAGATACTTGATGTTGTATAATTACAGGTATTAGACCATTAGTTTTTTTCCAATTTAATGCAGATATGTTTATTAACATAATCTAATCTCTATATGTTTATTATATAATTGTTGTTTTAAAATACCAATATCGACTATATTATCATGGAATATTGATGCTGCTAATGCGCCATCAACATTAATGTCTTTGTGAAAAACATCATAAAAATGACTCATTAAACCAGCTCCTCCAGAAGCAATTAATGGTATTTTGCATATTTTTCTAATTTTTTTTAATTGTAAAGTATCGTATCCTTTACAAATGCCATCTTGATTTATCATATTTAATACTATTTCACCCGCACCTAATTCTTGTACTGTTTGAACCCAATCAATAGTTTTCCAGGATGTTTTTTGAGTAAATTTAATATTACCGGTATACTTATATACATAATATTCTTTTGTATATATATCGTACCAAGAATCAATACCAACAACAACACATTGTTTGCCAAAATATTGTGATAATTGTGTAATTAATATAGGATTATTTAATGCTGGTGTATTTATAGATATTTTTTCTGCACCTAATTGTAAGATTATTAAAGCATCTGAAATAGATTTTATACCTCCAGCAACACAAAATGGTATATTAATAACATCAGCAATCTGGGTAATCCATTGCTTATCCACTGTTCTATTATTGATAGAAGCTGTAATATCATAAAAAACTAATTCATCAGCACCATCATTATAATATTTTTTAGCTAGATTAACAATATCACCCACATATCTATGTTGTTTAAATTGTTTTCCTTTTACTACTTTATTATCTAATACATCTAAACATGGTATGATCCTTTTCGCCAACATGAATTAGCCTCCTGAACAGTAAATTTTTTTTCTAATAATGCCTTTCCAATAATAATATTATGTATACCAATATTTTTTAATTTTAAAATATCATGTAATGAAGATATACCTCCAGAAGCTTGTAAATTGATTCCTGGATATTTATACAATATTTCTTGATATAAATTTATATTAGGTCCTAAAAAAGTACCATCTTTAGTAATATCAGTACATAAAAAATTCTTAATACCTATTAATAAAGATTTTTCTATTATATTTTCTAAATAAATATTAGATTTTTCTTCCCAACCATTTATATAAATTATTTTATTATTATTTTTAATTTTAATATCTAAAGCTAAAATTATAGAATTTTTATATATATTACTCCAATATTTAACTAAATTAAAATTTTTTATAATAATAGAACCAATAACAATTTTAGCTTGTGGTATAATATTATGTATGTTTTGTATATCTATAGTGTTACGAATACCACCACCAATTTGTATTGGAACATTTATATTCTTAAAGATTTTTTTAAATAATGTTGTCTGTTTATTATCAGGATTTTTTGCACCTTCTAAATCGACAATATGTAATTTGTGTGCACCTTGTGAAATATATGTTTTAATATAAAATTCTGGATCATATAAATATGTTTGTTGTAAATCAAATTTACCTTGATGTAAACGTACTACTTTGCCTTTTATTAAATCAATAGATGGAATAATCATATTATATTTTTAAAAAATTTTTAATTAATTGTAAACCAGCCATACCAGATTTTTCTGGATGAAATTGTACTCCAAAAAAATTTTTATATTGTATAATGGCACTAAAAAACTTGTGATAATGACTTGTTGCTATAGTATATTGATTAGTATTTATTATATAGCTATGTGAAAAATAAAAATAGGTTTGATCAGGGATATTATATAATATTGGGGAAAATTTGCTATAATTAATAGTATTCCAACCCATGTGTGGAACAGGTAAATTAGTATTATTGATAATATTTACATCATAATCTAAAATATTTAAGGTATGTATACCATTAGATTCCATACTATATTTACCTAGAATTTGCATTCCTAAACATATACCTAATATATCTTTTTTACAAGAAAAAATCATTTGTATTAAATTATATTTTTGTAATGTATTCATTGCTGATTTTACCGAACCTACTCCTGGTAAAAATATTTTATCAGCTTGTCTAATTTTATTAGGATTATTAGTAATTAATGCATTAAAACCAATTTTTTTAATTGCAGATTGCAAAGAATATAAATTACCACAAGCTGTATTAATAATAATAATGTTCAATATATAATTCCTTTAGAACTGGGTATAGTAAAATTTATAATACGTATAGCTTGTTTTAAAGTTTGTCCAAATACTTTAAATAAACTTTCAGCTTTATGGTGATCATTATCACCAATTACTTTTAAATATATATTAGATGACATAGAATATGATAATGAATAAAAAAAATGTTTTATCATTTCAGTACTTAAATCACCTACTTTTTGAAATTTAAATTTTGCATCATATTGTAAATATGGCCTACCAGATAAATCTAAAGCGCATTCTGCTAAAGATTCATCCATAGGTAATACAAAACCAAATCTTTGTATACCTAATTTGTTACCTAATGCTCTGAATAAAGCTGTGCCTAAAGTTAAAGCTGTGTCTTCAACAAGATGATGATCATCAAGATATAAATCTCCTTGTGATTGTATATTTAAAGTACATCCTGAATGAATAGCTATTTGTTCTAACATATGATTAAAAAAATGTATTCCTGTGTCTATTTTGTTTATATTAGTATTGCTATCTAATATAATTTCTGTATGTATAGATGTTTCCTTAGTATGTCTTGTGACTTGCGAATATCTTTTTATAGGTGTTAATTGCGTTACAATATCCATCCAATCCATTTCTTGATTATAATGTATTCCCTGTATACCTATATTTTTTGCTAAATCCATATCAACTATACGATCTCCAATAACATAGCTATTATTTTTATCTAAATTATTTAGATATAACTTTATCATATCTATATTTGGCTTACGACATAAACAATTTTCTCTTTCATAATGTGGACATATATAAATACCATGAAATAAAATATTTTGTGATTCCAAAATTTTTAACATGTAATTATGTACTATGTAAAAATTTTTTTTAGAAAAATATTGTGTACCTAATCCATCTTGGTTTGTAACCATAACCAACATATAAGATAATTTTCTTAATTGTGACAAAGCTAAAATGACGTTTTTTTGAAAACGCAATTTATTTATATTATCTACTTGGAAATTATCTTCTGGTTCGTGTATTATAGTACCATCACGATCTATAAAAATAATCTTATTTAACATCTTATATATTTCCTAATACTAAAAATAAATTTTATTGAATTAATAATTGTTGTAATACAACAATTATTTGTTTGCATTCATTATATGTGCCAATAGTTATTCTTAAACAATTTTTTAATTGTGTTATATGATTTTGTTGTCTTACAATAATATTATGTTGTAACAAATAATTAAAAACATTTTGCACATTTATAAATTCAACTAAAATATAATTAGTGACACTAGGATAAATATGTTTCACGATATTTAAATATTTTAATTTACTTATTAACCATTCTCTATTTGCTATAATATTTTTAACATTATTAAATACTATACTTATATATGAACTATGTAATGCTTGGACAGCTATATCAGAAACTGGTTGCGGAATAGGATATGGTGCAATAACTTTTTTTAAAACATGTATAATACTATGATGTGCAATAATAAAACCACAACGAAGACCTGCTAAACCAAAAGCTTTAGATAAAGTTCKTAAAATAATTACATTATTATATTGTTTAATTAATTTTAATAAGGTATATGTATGACAAAATTCTATATAAGCTTCATCTAGTACTATAATAATTTTATTATTAACAAATTGCAATAATGTGATAATATCATGTTTATTAATTAAATTGCCAGTAGGATTATTAGGATTACATATATATATAATTTTTATATTATAATTATTTATTTTATGTATTATTTTTTTTAAATTTAACTGGAAATTACATAAACATTTTACTGTGTAATATTTTATACCTAATATTTGCGCATTAATTTGATACATACCGTATGTAGGTGGACAAAATATAATAGCATCATGGTATGGCATGCAGAAAGCACGCATAATTAATTCAATTCCTTCATCAGCACCTCTTGTAATTAAAAGATTCTTGATATCAATATTATTATTAATATATTTTGTATAATAATATTTTAATTTTTGAGGTTGAGGTTCAGGATATCTATTTAAAGTATTAATTTTTAAGTGAAATGCATAATTTTGAGGCGATTCATTTGCATTTAAAAGAATTTGTTGGCACTGTGGATTATGTAATAATCTAGCAGATTGGTATGGTAATAAATTAATAATATCATGACGTATGATTTTTTTTATACAATGTTTATTTGTTTTGACAATATTATTTAATAGTTTATTTTGTAAAATATRTTTTTTACGTATCGTAACTGCATTTTTATGACCTAATAATTTTTCTTGTTGCGCCATAATTTCTACTGTTTTAGCAATTTTCATAAAACCTTGTTTAGTTAATTGTTGGGTATAAATACGTTTTTGAAAATCTAATACTCCCAAACAAGAATAAGTTTGTGCATAACCATATGTAGGTAAAACATGGTTAGTTCCAGTAGCATAATCTCCAACAGCTTCTGGCGCCCAATGGCCTAAAAAAATAGATGCAGCGTTATTAATTTTAGATAAAATATGTTTATAATTATTACATTGTATAATTAAATGTTCAGGAGCATACATATTTACAATTTGTATACATTGCATCATATTTTTTGCAATTATAATATAACTATGTTTTAAAGATTGTTGTATATATTTTTTATTTTTTATCAAACTATATTGTTTATGTATATTATTAAAGACTTCATTAGCAATTTTAATATCTGTCGTAACAAGTATTACTTGTGAATCATTACCATGTTCTGCTTGTGATATTAAATCAGCTATAATAAAATCAACATAAGCAGTATGATCAGATAGAATCATTAATTCTGATGGTCCTGCTGGCATATCGATAGCAGTATTTAAAGTATCAGATAAAGATATTTGTCGTTTCGCTTCTGTAACAAAAGCATTACCAGGACCAAAAATTTTGTTTACTTTTGGTATTGTTTCTGTACCATATGCCATTGCAGCAATAGCATGTGCTCCACCTATTTGAAAAATATTACTAATACCACATAAAGAAGCAGCAAATAATATTTCATTAGATATTGGTGGTGGCGAACATAAAATAATATTTTGACATGAAGCTAATTTAGCGGGTATRCCTAACATTAAAACAGTAGAAAACAATGAAGAATTACCTCCAGGAATATATAGTCCTACTGTTTGTATAGGTTTATAGAGTTGTTGACAATATATACCAGGTATAGTTTCAATTATTATTTCTTTATTAATTTGTGTTTTATGAAATTTTTGTATATTCAAAAAAGCATTATAAATAGCTTTTTTAGTATTATTACTTATATAAGTTTTTGCATCATAAATTTGTTGTTTATTAATTTTTAATTTTACTAGATTTATTTTATCAAATAACAAAGTATAGTTAATTAATGATTTATTACCTTGTTGTTTTACTGTTTTTAAAATGTTTTGCACATCATTATTTAACCTATCATTTAATAAACGTACTGGACGTGTTAGAATTTTTTTTTGGTATGTGGCATCACATTTATCCCAATAAATAATATTATTTGCAATCATATCATTTTACTCCAACATTTTTTCAATAGGTAATACTAAAATAGAACTTGCGCCTAACATTTTTAATTGTTCCATAGTTTCCCAAAATAATGTTTCTGTACTCACCATATGCATTACTAATTTATTGCTTTTATGAGATAATGGCAGAATAGTAGGGTATTCAGCTCCAGGTAATAAATTTATTACTTCTTGTAATTTTTCTCGTGGTATATGCAACATAATATATTTTGATTCTTTAGCTTTAATCACTCCTTGTATTCTAGTTAATAATTTATTGATTAATTCTTGTTTAACATCTAATATTGTACCCCAACGTTGTATTAAACATGCTTTAGAACTATATATAACTTCTACTTCTTTAATCCCATTTTCTTTTAATGTAGCTCCTGTAGATACCAAATCACATATTGCATCTGCTAAACCAACTTTAGGAGCTAATTCAACAGAACCATTTAATACACATGATTTAAATTTTATATTATATTTATCTAAATATTGTTTTAATAAATTAGGATATGATGTTGCTATTCTATAATTTTGTAATGTTTCTATACCTTTATATTGTTGATGTATAGGAATAGCTATTGATAATCTACATACTCCAAAATTTAACCTTAATAATGTTGTATATTTAGGTGTATATTTTATATTTATGAATTTAGTTAAGACTTTTTCTTTTAAGACATTTTCACCTATAATACCTAAATCAACTACTCCTTCCATAATTAATTCTGGTATATCATCATCTCGAACCATAAATATATCAATAGGTAGATTTTTAGCAGACGCAATAAGTTGTTGTTGTTGTTGTAAATTGATTTCAATGCCGCATTTTTTTAGTAATTTATATGAATCATAACTCAAACGTCCTGCTTTTTGCATTGCAATACGCAACCTAGTATTATCTAGCATTATTTTATTGACCTTTTAATAAAACTATAAAATATTTATTCATGATAACTGTGTAATTATATTATTTATAACATAAAAATGATTTTTTTTAAAAACTTATATAATAAATAAAAATTTTTATACGAATATAAACTATATATAACCTATATCATTATAGGTCGGATTAGTAGCAGCATAACGAGCTAGTTTGTCACATTTTTCATTATATATATGTCCAGTATGTCCTTTTACCCATATCCAATGAATATTATGATTTATTAATGTAATATTTAAACGTTTCCATAAATCAATATTTTTAACTGGTTTTTTATTACTACATAACCATTTAGAATGTTTCCAATTAATAATCCATTTTGTAATACCTTCTTTTAAATATTTACTATCTGTCGTAATTATAATATTGCAATTTTCTTTTAAGGATTCTAAAGCAATAATAGCCGCCATTAATTCCATGCGATTATTAGTTGTATAAAAAAAACCTTGTGAAAAAATTTTTTCATATTGATAATATTGTAAAATAGCAGCATATCCTCCTGGACCGGGATTAGAAATACAYGATCCATCAGTAAAAATATTTATGTTTTTATACATTTTAAAACCTTATAATTTATATTTAGGATAATAAACATGAATAATACTAATAATATACGTCAAATTGTATTAGATATAGAAACTACAGGTATGAATATTAATCCTCCTTATTATACTGGTCATAAAATTATTGAAATAGGGATGATCGAAATTATTAATCGACAAATTACTGGTAATTTTTTTCATACATATATTAATCCTATGCAAGACATTAGTTTTGAAGCAAATAAAATACATGGTATTACAAAAAAATTTTTATTAGGAAAACCAGTTTTTAAAGATATTATGTTAAATTTATTAAATTATATACAAAAAGCACAATTAATTATCCATAATGCACAATTTGATATTGATTTTTTAAATTATGAATTATCCTTATTAAAAAATACAAATACTAAAATAGAAAATATTTGTTCTATTATTGATACATTAAAAATGTCAAGAAACTTGTTCCCTGGTAAAAGAAATTCATTAAATGCATTATGTTCAAGATTTAATATTAATACAAAACAACGTGTAGTACACGGTGCATTATTAGATGCTAAACTTCTAGCTAATGTATATTTAGCTATGACAAGTAAGCAAAATAAATTTTTATTAAATAAAATAACAAATACTGATATAAAGTTTGTTAAAAATAATAATTTATTACATACTAATTATGTAAAAAAATTAATAGTAATTCATCCTTCTATAGAAGAACAAAAATTACATAAAATGCAAATTATTCTAATTAAGCAAAAATGTGGTTTTTGCCTATGGAAATCATAATCTTAAATATATAAAAACATATTGACTAATTTATATATAACATATTATAATATCCACGTAGGTGCGATAGTTCAGTTGGTTAGAATACCGGCCTGTCACGCCGGGGGTCACGGGTTCAAATCCCGTTCGCACCGAACATCTGTAAAACGTAATTAATCATTATTAATCCATAAAACACAAGAAGGTTTATATTTTTCTAAACTTTGTTTAATTTGATTAATTAAATTAGAACAAATTTCTTTTTTATACATAAAATCATTAATCCAAAAAAAGATAGTAAAATTTATAGAATTAATAGTTATTTCATTCAACACAATATCTACCACAGAATTTTTTATAATTTCATTACTAATAGAAACATTATCAAGTAATATTTTTCGTATAGTKTGTATATCATTTTCTGTAATGATACGTGATAGTCCTAAAGTAATTTTATTACGATATTCATGAGATTTAGATAAATTTATGATATTTTCTGATAAAATTTTACTATTTGGCACTGATACAATACTACCATCTAATGTTTTTAGAAATGTACAAAATATTTCTACATTAATGATTTTACCAATAATATTATTTAAATTAATATAATCGCCAATTTGGAAAATACGTAAAGTAATAATTAATAATCCCGAAGCAACATTAGCTAAAGCACTTTGCCATGCTAAACCTATAACTAATCCTATTGTTCCAAATGCTGCTACAATGGATGATGTTTTAAAACCTAAACTACTTAATGCTGTAACAATAACAAATATAAATAAACTATATTTTAATATATTAGATATAAAACCTATAGTAATAGGATCTATGTTTCTATTCTTAAAAACATTTTGTATAGTATTAATAATAATTGTGGAAATCTTAAAACCTAAAATTATAATAATAATAGCAAATATTATATTCCAAAAATGAGATAAAATAGATAATTTATTTTGTAATATCCAATCTTTAAGAATATTTAATATATTATTGATGTTATGCATAAATTATTTTAACCATATGATATAAAATATTTTTATAAAAAAATTATAATATATATAATAATATTATAATGTATTTATTGTATTTAAGTTTTTAAAAATTTTTTCTAAGCGTTTTTTAACACAAATTTGTGATTCTCTAATCCAAGTTCTAGGATCATAATATTTTTTATTGGGTATATTATCACCTTTTGGATTACCTAACTGTTTTTGTAAATATAATTTATTTTTATTATAAAATGATAATATTCCTTGCCAAGTAGCCCATTGTACATCGGTATCAATATTCATTTTTATAACACCATAATCAATAGATTGTTTTATATCTTTTGTTGAAGATCCAGAACCTCCATGAAATACGAAATTAATAGGATTATATGATAATTTATATTTTTGCATAATATATTCTTGTGTTTTTTTTAAAATTATGGGTTTTAATTTTACATTACCTATTTGATATACTCCATGAACATTACCAAAAGAAGCAGCAATAGTAAATTGGGGACTAATTAAAATTAATTTTTTATATGCATAGTCTATATCATATGGATCGGTATATAATAATGTTTTTGTTAAATTACTATTATCAATACCATCTTCTTCGCCTCCTGTACATCCTAATTCTAATTCTAATGTCATATTCATTTTAGACATTATAGAAAAATATTTACTACAAATATTAATATTTTCCGCTAGTGATTCACGTGATAAATCTAACATATGTGAAGAAAATAAAGTGCAACCATGCATATTATAATATTTTTGATTTTCTTCTAATAATCTATCTATCCAAAATAAATTTTTTTTTGTACAATGATCTGTATGTAAAATTACAGGTATCTTATAATATTTAGCTACATTATGAACATGTTGCGCACCAGAAATAGCGCCCATTACTGCTGCTAATTGAGGATTATGTCTTTGCAATCCTTTGCCTGCAATAAATGATGCACCACCATACGAAAATTGTATAATAACAGCAGAATGCATTTTAGATGCTGTTTCTAATACTATATTAATAGAATCAGTGCCAACACAATTAATAGCTGGTAAAGCAAATTTATTTTTTTTAGCTATTTTAAAAATAGTTTGTACATCATGACCAACTACAACACCAGGTTTAACATAATTTAAAATTTTAGACATAATATAAACTTTACCTTATTTGAACAGACACATTATAATAAAATTAGATGATATTTAAATTATATATTTGCATTTTGTAATTTTTCTATAACAGGTAGTGTTTTATTTTCTATAAATTTTAAAAAAGCGCCACCTCCTGTAGAAATATAAGACATTTTATCTAACACATTAAATAATTCTATTGCTGCTATAGTATCACCACCACCAACAATAGAAAAAGCATTACTATTTGCAACTGTTTTTGCAATTTGTTTTGTACCATGACAAAAATTTGAAAATTCAAACACACCTACTGGACCATTCCATAATATTGTTGCAGCATGTATTAAAATATTATGAATAATCTTAATAGTTTGATCGCCAATATCCATGATCATATCATTATTAAGAATATCATTTACATTTTTAATTCCTATATATGAATCATTAGAAAAACTCGTTCCAATTCTACAATCTACTGGTAAAATCATATTTTTATATTTTTTATATAGTTGTCTAGCTAATGATATTGCATTTTTTTCATATAAAGAATATCCAATATTATGATTAAGATACAAGAAAGTATTAGCAATACCGCCACCAATAATTACTTTATCAGAAAAATTTAATAGTTGTGTTAACAAATTAAATTTAGTAGAAATTTTAGCGCCACCGATAATAGAAACAATAGGTTTTGATGGTTTATATAAAAATTTCTTTAAATTAATAATTTCATTAATTAATAAAAATCCGGCACAAGACTGTTTAACAAAGTCTATAATTCCATATGTTGAAGCGTGTACACGATGTGCGGTAGCAAAAGCATCCATAACAAAAATATCACATAATGCCGCATATTTTTTGGATAATGTTTTAGAATTACGTTTTTCTCCAATATTAAAACGTACATTTTCTAATAAAATAATTTCATTATTTTCAAAAATTATACCATTAAGATAATTTTGTTTTAAAACAACTTTATGTTGTAATTGTTTACTTAAATATATAGCAACATTTTTTAAAGAATAAATATCATCATATTTTCCTTCAATAGGTCTGCCTAAATGTGAAGCTATAATAATTTTAGCTCCTTGTAATAAAGCATATTTAATGGTTGGTAATGCAAATTTTATTCTAGTAGCAGATAAAATTTTACCTTGAGCATCTATAGGAACATTTAAATCTGATCTAATCAATATGATTTTATTATTAATATTAACATCTGTAATATTTAATAAAGACATAATAATATCCTTGTATAAAAAATATTAAGTATAATTCTTAAATAATTTTTCAATAACTTTTATAATATTTTGCACAGTAAAACCAAATTTTACAAATAATTTTTCTGCTGAACCAGAATATCCAAATTGATTTATACCGATGATATGACCTTTTGTACCTATATATTTATACCATAAATCTTTTGATCCTGCTTCAATTGCAATTCTTAAAGTTATATTTGAAGGCAAAACATGATTTTTATATTCTTGTGTCTGTTTTTCGAATGTATCTATGGAAGGCATAGAAACAACTCTAATTTTATATTTTGAGGATAATTGATTAAAAGTTTCTACCGCTAAATAAACTTCCGAACCTGTAGCAATTAAAATTATTTCTGGTAATTGATCTAAAGGATCTTTTAAAATATATCCTCCATAATGTATAGATTCTATTTTTTCTTTATTTCTAATCTGTGTAGGCAAAATTTGTCTTGAAAGAATTAAACTAGTAGGAGTATGTAAATTTTCAATAGCATGTTGCCATGCAATTATTGTTTCAATTTTATCACATGGTCTCCAAACACTTAAATTAGGTATTAATCTTAAACTTGATAATTGTTCTATTGGTTGATGTGTTGGACCATCTTCTCCTACACCAATAGAATCATGGGTATAAATCATAATATTTCTAATTTTCATTAAAGATGCCATTCGTATAGCACTACGACAATAATCCATAAAAACTAAAAAAGTTGCAGTATATGGGATAAAACCATTGTATAAGGAAATACCATTAGATATTGCCATCATGCCAAATTCTCTAACACCATAATGAATATAATTACCATATAAAAATTTGTTGATAGGTTTGGAATTAGATACTAATGTTAAATTACTAGATGCGAGATCTGCTGATCCTCCTAATAATTCTGGTAATATATATGTAATTTTTTCTAAAATATATTGCGATGCTTGTCTTGTAGACATACTAGTAGCATCATCCATATTTATTAAAAGATTTTTTATTGTTGTTAACCAAGATGTTGGTAAAGTATGATTAATTCTACGTTGTAATTCATCTGATAATGCAGGGAATATTTTGCAATATTCATTATATTTATTGGTCCATTTTAATTCTCTTAAATTGCCTATATCTTTTGCATTCCATTGATGATAAATTTCTTTAGGGATATAAAAAGGTTTAAATTGCCAATTTAATTTTTTTCTAGTCAATAATGTTTCAGTTACTCCTAATGGCATACCATGAGCAATATTTTTTCCAGATTTATTCGGCGAACCATAAGCTAGAATAGTATTACAAATTAGTAAAGATGGTTGATTAGTTTTTAATGATCTAGCTTGTTCTATCGCGATTTGAATTTTTTTATAATTATGACCATCTATATCAGCAATAACATTCCATCCATAAGATTCAAATCTCTTTTTAGTATTATCCATACACCATTCTTTTATATTACCATCAATAGAAATACCATTATTATCATAAAATACTATTAATTTTTTAAGTTTTAAAGTTCCTGCTAATGAACATACTTCATGTGAAATTCCTTCCATCAAGCAACCGTCGCCTACAAACACATAAGTATAATGATCAATAATATTATATCCAGGTTTATTAAATTGTGCACTTAATACTTTTTCTGCAATAGCAATACCTACAGCGTTAGCCAAACCTTGCCCAAGAGGCCCTGTACTAGATTCGACACTAGGAGTACATTGAAATTCTGGATGACCAGGAGTTTTAGAATGTAATTTACGAAAATTTTTTAAATCATCAATGGTTAAATTATATCCTGTTAAATGTAATAAACTATAAAGTAACATGGCACAATGTCCGTTAGATAATATAAATCTATCACGATTCATCCATAATGGATTATTAGGATTATGACTTAAATAATTTCTCCATAATACTTCTGCTATATCTGCCATACCCATAGGTGCACCAGGATGTCCTGAATTAGATTTTTCTATAGCATCAATACTTAAAAATCTAATAGCATTAGCTAAATCTTTTCTTGAGGGCATATATCTTCCTACTATTTAAATTATTAATATTATTATTCTTATTTAAGAAGTAAGCATATAAAAACTTTTTAAAAAGATTAATATATAATATATAATCATTAATATCATATATATATGATATATAAATTTATTTCAAATAATGATTTGATGCAAATATTAATAGATAAACAATACAAATAATATTAAATATGTTTTTTATATAAAAAAATTTATTTTATAAAGGTTAACAATATGTCAACATATCTTTTTACATCAGAATCCGTATCTGAAGGACATCCTGATAAAATGGCAGATCAAATTTCTGATGCAATATTAGATCATATTATTATACAAGATGTAAAAGCAAAAGTTGCATGTGAAACATATATTAAAACAGGTATGGTATTAATTGGAGGAGAAATAACAACTAATGCACATATTAATATAGAAAATATTGTCAGAAATACCATCAAGAATATCGGATATATTCATCCTAATATGGGTTTTGATGCTAATTCTTGTGCTATTTTAAACATTATTGGCCAACAATCTGAAGATATAGCGAAAGGAATCTATAACAAAAATATTTACAATCAAGGTGCTGGAGATCAAGGTCTAGTTTTTGGTTATGCAACTAATGAAACAGATGTATTAATGCCGGCACCTATTACTTATGCACATCGTTTAGTATATAAACAAGCACAAGTTAGGAAAAAAAAAATCTTAAAATGGTTAAGACCAGATGCAAAAAGTCAAATTACCTTTAGTTATATTAATGATAAAATTAGTAGTATACATTCTGTTGTGCTCTCTACACAAGTAAAAAATAATATACCTCATAAAGTAATTGAAGAAGCATGTATGGAAGAGATTATTAAACCAATTTTACCAAAAAAATGGATAACAAAAAACACCAAATTTTTTATTAATCCCGCAGGTCGTTTTGTAATAGGTGGACCATTAAGCGATTGTGGACTTACAGGTAGGAAAATTATAGTTGATACCTATGGTGGCATGGCTAGACATGGTGGTGGCGCATTTTCTGGTAAGGATCCATCTAAAATAGACAGATCTGCAGCATATGCAGCACGTTATATCGCGAAAAATATAGTTGCAGCATCTTTAGCTTCTAAATGTGAAATACAAATTGCATATATTATTGGTATAGCGAAACCCATATCAATTATGATTAACACTTTTGGTACTGGTACTATTAGTAATGAAAAATTACTATTTTTAATAAATCAAATCTTTGATTTAAGACCTTTTTAT
The DNA here is from genome assembly GCF_012571345.1 of Enterobacteriaceae endosymbiont of Macroplea mutica. Classification (GTDB taxonomy): domain Bacteria; phylum Pseudomonadota; class Gammaproteobacteria; order Enterobacterales; family Enterobacteriaceae. The sequence goes on from NZ_CP046218.1 coordinate 132,636, forward strand.
TTAATTCAAATGTTAGATTTATTAAGACCTATATATCAACAAACATCTGTATATGGACATTTTGGTAGAAATATTTTCCCATGGGAAAAACTAGATAAAGTATATCAGTTAAAAGATCTAATGTAAAATACAATAAACAAAATTATTATTTTAAATAGAATAGTATAAATCATTATATTTTTTTTAAATATATAAAATGTTAAAAAAGAACTTACTTAAGATTTATAATATTATATAATCCTATTACTTTTTCTAATTTTTTAATTCTAATCATTGTAACTCCTATAGTATTGCGACGTACTAAACAAATTTCTGATACAGGTATTCTAATTAATGTACCTATATTGGTAATAATGATAATATGATCTGTTTCTAACACTTTAATAGCGCCTATAACATTACCATTCCTATAATTAGTTTTGATATTAATAACACCTTTTGTTGCTCTAGATCTAAGAGGATATTCGCTATTATGTGTTCTCTTGCCATAACCATTTTCTGTAATAGTTAATATATTATGCCTATCATTATTTTCTAAAACAATCAGTGAAACAATCTTATCTTGATGAGATATAAATTTTATGCCGCGTACACCTTTAGTACTTCTACCCATAATTCTAATATTCGAAAGACAAAATCTTACTGTTTTACCTAAATAAGAAAATAACATTATGTGTTGATCTTTAAAATTTATAATAGTTACTTCTTTAACATAATCATGCTGATATAATTTAATTGCAATAATACCATTAGAACGTGGTTTACTAAAATATTGTAAATTGGTTGCTTTAACAAAACCTTTCATAGTTACAATAAATAAACTTAGATCTTTGGAATATTGGTTAACAACAGTAAAAGTAGTAATATATTCGTTATGTTTTAAAGGCAAAATATTAATTAATGGCCTACCTTTAGAATAACGATTTGTAGATGGCAAATTATATACTTTTAGCCAATACAAACGTCCAAAATTAGAAAATAGCATGATATTATCATGAGTATTTACTATAGAAAATTTAATAATATAATCATCTACATTAATTTTTGTGGATAATTTGCCTTTACCACCTCTATGTTGTACATTATATTCAGATAATTTTTGATATTTTATATATCCTTTATGTGTTAAAGTAACTATAACATTTTCAGAAGCTATAAAGTCTATTGTTTTAAAAGAATTAGTTTTAGATATAATTTCTGTTTTTCTAATATCACCAAACATTTCTTTAATAGAAATTAATTCTTTACAAATAACGTTCATTAAACATTCATTATTATTCATAATTTGTGATAATTGTGTAATACTAAGTATTGTTTGTTGATATTGATCACATAATTTTTGATATTCTAAATTAGTTAATTTATGTAATTTTAAATCTAAAATAGCTTGTACTTGTTTGTTACTAAAAGAATATTTTGTATTTTTTATGATATTTTTATTTTTTAAAAAAATGTTTTTATTATGTTGTATATGTAATATTGATAATATATCTTTGGTATGCCAAGTTTGTTTATGAAGTATACTTTTTACGGTTTCTGTCCTAGTTGTTGAACGTATTATGTGTATAATATCTTTTATATTTATTAAAGCTATAATTAAACCTTCTAAAATATGTGCTTTACGGTTATATTTTTTTATTTCATATATAGTTCTTCTCATAACAATTTCGCGTCTATGATTAATAAAAGCAACAATAATATCTTTTAAAGACATAATAGTAGGTTTTCCTTTATGCAAGGCAACCATATTAATATGGAAAGAACTTTCTAAAGAAGTAAATTTATATAAATTATTTAAAATAATATTAGTAGATATGTTTTTTTTAACATGTATAACAATTCTAATACCATCCTTATCTGATTCATCTCTTAAGGTTTTAATGCCAGTAATTTTTTTTGTTTTTATAAGTTCAACAATTTTTTCAATTAACTTAGCTTTATTAATTTGATAAGGTAATTCATATATTATAATTGTATTATATTTTCCATTAGCTAATATTTTACTGCGTCCTCTAATAAAAATTTGTCCTTTGCCAGTATGATATGCATTTTTAATACCTTCTGTCCCATTGATTATCCCTGCAGTTGGAAAATCTGGCCCAGAAATATATTTCATTAATTCTGATATATGAATATTTGCATCATTAATATATGCTAAACATGCATTAATAACTTCAGTTATATTATGTGGAGGAATATTTGTAGTCATGCCTACAGCTATACCTGCAGATCCATTAATTAATAAATTAGGAATTTTAGTAGGCAGAACTATAGGAATATTTTCAGTACCATCGTAATTTAATGTATAATTTATTGTTTCTTTTTCTAAATCATTAATCATTTCTTGACTAATTTTAGACATTTTAATTTCTGTATAACGCATAGCAGCTGCAGAATCACCATCTATAGAACCAAAATTACCTTGACCATCTATTAATGTATATCGTAATGAAAAAGTTTGTGCTAATCTTACAATAGCATCATAAACCGCCGTATCTCCATGAGGATGATATTTACCTATAACATCACCAACAATTCTTGCAGATTTTTTATATGGTTTGTTCCATATATTTCCTAATATATACATAGCATATAAAATTCTTCTATGAACAGGTTTTAAACCATCACGAACATCAGGTAATGCTCTACCTATAATAACTGACATAGCATAATCTAAATACGAATTTTTTAATTCGTCTTCAATATTAACTAATTTAATTTGTTTAGCAAAATTATCCATTGAGAGTTTATCACCTTTACAATAAAATTGATTATTTGTTATATAATATAAGAAGAATATTGTTAATCACAACATGTTTCCAACATATATGTTATGTTACTAATAACAGTATATTTAAATGGTATTTATATTTGATATATATATATCATTAATATGATGAATAATTTTTTATGATTGTTTTTCTAATGATTTTATTTTTTGTTTAGCTTCATTTATAACATGTTTTGGTATACCAGCTAATGAAGCTACAAATAATCCATAATTTTTATTAATCACACCATCTTTAATAAGATATAAAAAAGTAATTTTATTGTTAAATTCTATAGCATCAAAATATACATTTTTAATATGTTTGACAATATATTGTAATTGTGTTAATTCGGTATAATTAGTAGCAAATAGTGTTAAAGATTTAATTTTTGTCGCTATATGTTTTGCACAAGACCACGCTATTGATAAACCATCACAAGTAGAAGTACCACGTCCAATTTCATCCATCAATATTAAACTATCAGCTGTAGCATTATGTAAAATATTTGCTGTTTCTATCATTTCTATCATAAAAGTTGATAAACCAGAAGATATATCATCAGTTGAACCAATTCTAGTAAATATACGATCTATAGAACCTATAACGGCTCTTTTTGCAGGAACATAACTGCCAATATATGCCATTATAATAATTAGCGCTATTTGTCTCATATATGTACTTTTGCCACCCATATTAGGTCCTGTAATCATTAACATGGTTTGTTTACTATTTAAATCTACATTGTTCGCTATAAACGGAGCTTCTAGTATATGTTCTATAACAGGATGTCTTGATTGTATTAATAAAATTCCTTTTGTATCATTTATTATAGGTTTAGTATAATTTAATGTAATCGCTCTTTCAGCTAAATTACATAATATATCTAACTCTGATAAATATAATATTAATTGTTGTAATTTTGATAAAAATGGTTTTATATAATTTAATAACTGATCATATAATGTTTTTTCTAAATTTAATGCATTATCTTGAGCAGATAAAATCTGTTTGTGATATTGTTGTAATGATGGTATTGTATACCTATAATAATTTTTTAAAGTTTGTATATTTGTATAGTAAGATGGTATATCGCCAATTTTATTTTTTGGTATTTGGATATAAAATCCATGAATAGTATTATAACCAATTTTTAGTTTTTTAAGATTTAATTTTTGACGTTCGTTCAATTCTATATTTTGTAAATATTGTTTAGCATTTTTAGATATACGTCTTAATTGATCTAAATCATTATTATAATTATGTGCAATAACATAACCATCTTTTATTTGTGATGCAGGATTTTGTAAAATAGCCTTTTTTAAAATTTGATTAATAGATGTAAATAATCCAAGATTTATAATTTTTTCCTTAATATAACAATACGGTATTTTATATAATTGATGATGTATATCAGGTAATATATCAAATATTTTTCTTAAAGTAACTAAATCATATGGTCGTGCTGTTTTTAATGATAAACGTGCAATAATTCTTTCAATATCACCTATTTGTGATAATTTTGGTTGGAAATCTAAATAATAATCTAATAAAATAGTTATACTTTTTTGTCTTGCAAAAATAACTTGTAAATTACGTGTTGGTGCATTTAACCAACGTTGTAATAAACGACTACCCATAGTCGTTTTAGTCTTATCTAGTACTTTTAATAGAGTATTATTTTTATTACCTGATAAACTATATGTAATTTCTAAATTTTTACGTGTATTATCATCCATCAAGATTTCGTGATAATAATTTGCTAATATAATATTATTAATATGTGGCACATGACATACTTGTTGTGTATTTTGTATATATTGCATTAAACAGCCTGCTGATTGTATAGCAACATATGCATTATTATAATCAATACCAAAACATTTTAGATTCGGAACATTAAATTGTTGCATTAAAATTTTATATGATACATCAAAATCAAATTCCCAAACTGGTCTTTCTTGTTTACATTTTATATGTTTAAGTAACTTCATATGAGAAAAATTAACTGGATATAATAATTCTGTAGGATTAGTTCTATATATCTCGCCCGCTATAATATTTAAATTATGATGTTGCATAATTTTAAAATATCCAGAACTCATATTTAATATTGCGTATCCAAAACCATATTTAACATTATAAAATATTGATGCAAGCAAATTTTCTTTATGATTATTTTGTAATAAAAAATCATCACTAACAGTTCCAGGAGTAATAATACGTACTATCTTACGTTCTAAAATTTTATTTTTAAATAAAACTTTATTACTAGTTTGTTCACAAATAGCAATAGATTCACCTAAATGTATTAATTTAACTAAATAATGTTCTACATTACATACTGGCACTCCTGCCATAGGCACATTATTTTTAATAGATCCTCTTTTAGTTAACACTAAATTCAATAGTTTGGAAGCCTTAATCGCATCTTCATAAAACATTTCATAAAAATCTCCTATGCGATAAAATAACATAATATGAGGATATTTTTTTTTTAAATTTAAATACTGTAACATCATAGGAGTCATGTTATTAGTATTTTGTGAAGTTAAATTGTTCATATATTATATGATTTAATTTTTGTACTGTGAAAATAAATAAAATCTATTATTTGATATAAAATATACGTGAATCATATATTATATATTTATCATATAATATAAACAGCACAAGTATGTAATATATAAATATACAAATCATTAGCATAGTTCTTAACTATCTTCTTTATCATGACGATTACCAATAATTTGTAATACAGTTATAAATAAATTAATAAAATCTAAATATAAGATTAATGCTCCTAAAATAACATAACGACGTACATTATCTTTATCTTGCATATTCGTACTAACAATATAACCTAATTCTTTAAGCTTTTGCGCATCTACAGCAATTAAAATAGTAAATAAAAATACTCCAAAATAGTTTGTAATTGATACAATTAAATCATTATGAAAAATAATATTAATAAAAGAAGATAAAAATAATCCCATACATCCCATCATTAATATATTACTATAATTACTTAATCTTGTTTTAGTTTTATATCCCCATATATACATTATTAAAAACATAACAGCAGATGTAATAAAAGCTGTAAAAATAGTTTTATGATTATATAAAGAATATATACCTGATATTGTTATTCCTGTTAAAAAAGAATAAGAGACAAATAAAGTAGTTAACGTTTGACCTGATAATCTGTGTAAAAAATTTGAAATAACAAATACTAAGATAATTTGTAACAAACATAAAATAAATAATACAAATTGATTATATAAAAAATATTTAACAATTAAATGCATATGAACAATATTCCATGCAATAAAAGATGTAAATATTAATCCTAAAAACATCCAACCATACACTTTTGTTATATATATATTAATATTATTTTTGCGACATTTTAATATTGTATTATGTGAATCCGTATATTCTATCATATAAATACCTATTGTTTATGAAAAATTTTATTATATAAGTAATATATAATTTTTATGTAAAAAATATATTTTACAAAAATAAATTTACTGAATATTATATACAAATACAATATATTAATAAACATATTTTGTCATGAGACATAAACCAGTTTTATTAAAAGAAATAATAAATTCTTTAAACATCAAAAAAAAAGGCACATATATAGATGCAACTTATGGATGTGGAGGACATACTAAAGAAATTCTAAAAAACTTAGGACCATTAGGAAAAGTTTATGCTATTGATTATGATTCTCAATCTATAGACAAATATAAAATTAATGATCAACGTGTTACTTATATAAATAAACAATTTTCTCATCTTAAAAAAATATGTTTAAAATATAATATTGTAAACAAAATAGATGGTATTATATTTGATTTAGGTATATCTTCTTATCAATTATATAATCCTATGAGAGGATTTTCATTTATGTCTCATGGTCCATTAGATATGAGAATAAATACAAAGCAAGGAATAACTGCTTATGATTTTTTAAAAAAAATAAAGTTAAAAAAATTATCTTATATATTAAAAGAATATGGAGAAGAAAAATTTCATAATAGAATAGCAAAAAAAATTAAACAATATATTATGTTTAATAAGTTAAATAACACGCATGATTTATCAAAATTAGTATGTTCTATTGTTAGATACAAATATAATAAACATCCTGCAACAAGAACTTTTCAAGCTATTAGAATTTATTTAAACAACGAATTAAAGGAATTGCATAAAGCTTTACAAAATACATTAGATATTTTAAAAATAGGTGGTATTTTGTCTGTTATTAGCTTTCATTCTCTTGAAGATAGAATTGTAAAAACATTTATGAAAAAATTTAGCAGTATAAATATATGTAATTTAAAAATACCTTTAAATAATACAGAACTAAAATATTTTTTTAGTCATACATGTCAACTAAAAATTATTAATAGAATTTTCCCTACAAAAATAGAAATTAATAATAATTATCAAGCGCGGAGTGCAATATTACGTATTGCACAAAAAATATAAATATTAATAAAAAATAATATTTGAATTACAAAGTTATATTATATAAAAATTTTATGTACAAAATTAAATAATATTAAATATTTTGGAAATACGATGATATGAATTTAAATGATTTGTTATCTGATTTTTTTTATATAAAAGAACAAAATATTTTTATACAAAATATGTGTATAAATAGTAAAAAAATATTAAATAATTGCTTATTTGTAGCATTAAAAGGACATCTTATAGATGGACAAGATTATATTAATGATGCAATTCTTAATGGCGCCGTTGCTGTTTTAACATATAATACCGATCGCTATAATAATTATGTCACATATATAAATTTAATACCAGTAATTCATATTAAAAACTTGCAATATCATTTATCAAGTATTGCTCATAAATTATATAAATCTAAAAACAGTAATATACCTATAATTGGGGTTACAGGAACTAATGGCAAAACAAGCGTAACAAATATTTTAATGCAATGGTTATATTTATTAAAACAAAACCCAACTATTTGTAGTACTATAGGTAATGGTTTTTATAATTCATTAGAATATACAAATAACACTACAGATTCTACCATTGACATACAATATAATATTAATAAATTTATTCAGAAAAAATCTAATGTTATTATACTTGAAGTATCTTCACACGGTATTAAACAACATAGAGTAAGAAATATAAATTTTACAACTGCTATTTTTACTAATTTAAGTCGTGATCATTTAGATTATCATAAAGATATGAGAGATTACGCCAATACTAAATGGTCTTTTATATCTCAATATAGTATTAATAATGTTATCATGAACATTGATGATGATATAGGCTTACAATGGTCGAAGCAATTACCAAATGCTATTTTAGTAACTACAAAACAAAATTTGATAAATAAACAAAAAAAATACTTTTTAGTAAAAAATATTAATTTTAAAACAGATACAACCATTATTCAATTTGAAACTACATGGGGAGCAGGAAAAATTAGTATAAATTTACTTGGATATTTTAATGTTATAAATATTATTTTAAGTTTGACAACATTATTATCTTTAAATTATACATTAGAAGACTTGTTATATACATCATATAAGTTAAAACCTGTATATGGTAGATTTAATATTATACAAAAAAATAATTGCCCTAAAATTATTATAGATTATGCTCATACACCTGATGCTTTAAAAAGTATATTACAAACTATAAAATTTTATTATAAAAGTACTATATGGTGTATTTTTGGTTGTGGCGGTGAAAGAGATCAAGGAAAACGTTCATTAATGGGGATTATAGCTAGTAGTTTAGCAAATTATATTATTATAACAAGTGATAACCCAAGAAATGAAAATATAAATGATATTATAAAAGATATTATTCAACAATGTTCTTTTAAAAAAAAATATATGTCTATAATAATAGATAGAAAAGAGGCAATACAGTATGCACTTACTAAAGCACACAAACAAGATGTTATACTGATTGCAGGTAAAGGTCATGAACAATATCAAATTATTGGTCATAAACATTATGTATATTCTGATTATGATATAGTTAATGATTACTATAAACAAAAATAAATTATTAGCGATTTGGATTTATGTATTTAAAAAAAATTGCCGCTATCATTCGCGGGAAACTTATTGGTAGTAATATTAAAATTAATAATTTTTCCATTAATAGTAAAAATATTAATAACAATTGTATATTTATTGCTATACATGGTAAATATTTTGACGGCCATAATTTTATTCTAGAAGCTATTAATAATGGTGCTAAAGCTCTTATTGTACATAAATATGTATCTGTATACATACCACAAATTATTGTTAATAACACTACTTTAAGTTTAGGTAAAATCAGTGCTTGGAAAAGATCTAAATATAAACATTGTATTATTGGTATTACAGGAACAACAGGGAAAACATCATTAAAAGAAATGATAGTATCTATACTACAAAAAAAATACAATATTTTATATACCATTGGTAATATGAATAATTATATAGGTGTGCCATTAACTTTACTAAAATTAAATAATAATTTTCAATATGCAGTTATTGAAATTGGAGGTAGTTCTTATAAAGAATTAGTATATCTTAGTAAGATAGTAAAACCAAATATTGCTATTATAAATAATATTGATATTGCTCATTTACAAGGTTTTAAAAACCTATTTACTATAATTTATAGTAAAAAACAAATTTTTTATTATACTAAACATGATGGTATTATCATTTTTAATGATGATGATGACAATCAAAAAAATATTACGAATAATATACATAATAAAACTATTATGAATTTTTCATTATATAATAAAAACGCGACTGTATATGCAAGTAATATTCAAATACAGGCTTATATTATAAAATTTTATTTACATGCATGGCAAAAAAAAATTTATATTCATTTAAATTTAATTGGTGGGCTACATCATATTAGTAATGCGTTAGCAGCCGCTACAATAATTATTGCTCTAAAGAATAATATGACATTACAAAATATTGCTAGTGGTTTAACAGATTTCCACCCGATTAAAGGTAGATTGTATCCTATTTTTATTAAAAAAAAACAAATTATTTTACATGATGCTTATAATGCTAATCCTAAATCAGTTTGTACTGCCATTAATATTTTAAAAAATATACCAGGATATAAAATTCTTGTTATTGGTGATATGTTAGAATTAGGGTCGCAAAGTAAATATTATCATATACAAATTGGTAAAATAATTTCTTCAGCACATTTAAATGTTGTATTTAGTATAGGTGAATACACTAAAAACATTATATATAACAATACATTCTATTCAAAACATTTTACAAGTTTTACTGATTTAATACATCAATTATTATGTATTTTAAAAAATCAAAAACATTATACCATCTTATTTAAAGGTTCTCATAAAAATAATATGGATACATTAATCAACATACTTTTAAAACAATTACCAAAATGATTATATATTTAGTACAATACTTATTTAGTATAAAATTAAATAATATTTTGATTAATTTATTTTTTAGATCATATATGAGTTTTATTACTTCTTTAATTATCGTTTTGTTTTTACTTCCAATTTTTATTAAATATACAAATTATAAACAAATATTTCAAGTTATTCGTCTTGATGGACCTGCCACACATTTAAATAAACATTGCATGCCTACTATGGGTGGTATTATTATATTATTATCTATTTTTTTTACTATTATCTTATGGGCTCATTTACGTAATTTATATATATGTTATATATTAATTATATTAGTATTATATGCTTGTATTGGTTTGATAGATGATTATTATAAATTTGTTTTACAAAATTCTACAGGATTATCAATTAAAAAAAAATTTTTTTCACAATCTTTAATTGCAATAATATTAAGTTTTTTTATTTATAAACATTATCAAACACAATTAGTATTACAAATATTTATTCCTTTTTATAAAAATATTTTATATCCTATAAATTATGTTACATATATAATAATTATATATCTTATTATTGTTGGATTAAGTAATGCAATTAATTTAACAGATGGTTTAGATGGTTTAGCAATTACTCCTACTATTTTTATATCTTTTGGTTTGACAATGTTATGTTATATAGTAGGTGATTTTAATCTTGCACAAAAATTTCATCTTGTTTATATTCCACATGTTTCAGAAATATCTATTGTTTGTTTTACAATAATAGGTTCTGGTTTAGGTTTTTTATGGTTTAATGCATATCCAGCCGCTATTTTTATGGGTGATATAGGTTCATTAACTATAGGTAGCATAATAGGATTAATTATTGTTTTACTAAAACAAGAATATTTATCTTTAATTATGTGTAGTACATTTATCATAGAAGCATTATCTGTAATCATGCAAGTATTAATATTTAAATTAAGAAAAAAACGTTGTTTCCTTATGGCGCCTATACATCATCATTTTGAATTAAAAGGATATCATGAATCACATATTGTAATACGTTTTTGGATTATTACGATTATATTAATTATAAATGTTTTTTTAATATTACAAATAAATCAACAATGACCAACAATGACCAACAATGACCAACAATGACCAACAATATAACATTAATTATAGGTTTAGGCACAACAGGACTCTCATGTATTAATTTTTTAATACAAAAAGGTATTATACCATATGTTATAGATCAAGATATAAATCCTATATATAAAAACCAAATACCTAAATTTATACCATATTGTTTTGGCATATTTAAGAAAAAATGGATTTTAAATGCCAAATTAATTATTATTAGTCCTGGTGTTTCTATTTTTCATCCTTTATTACAACAAGCTAAAAGATGCGGTATTAATATTATTGGTGATATCGAATTATTTTGTTTATATAATACCACACCAGTAGTTGCTATTACAGGTACTAATGGTAAAAGTACAATTATAAAAATCTTAAAACAAATTATTGATACATATAAATATAATATTGGTATCGGTGGTAATATAGGTTACCCTGCATTAAATTTACTATCTCAACCAAAAGATTTTTATATCTTAGAAATCTCTAGTTTTCAATTAGAAACTATAAAAAGTTTACAAGCATATATTGCGGTAATACTGAATATAACTGAAGATCATATAGATCGTTATCCTTTAGGTTTTTCCCAATATTGTTATTATAAATCACGTATTTATAATAATTCCCAAACTTGTATCTATAATATAGATGATATATACACATATCCTGTGCATTTTAATAAAAAAACAAAATACATTACTTTTGGTAAACATAATAACAGTATATATCAATTATTTTATTATAAAAATAATATGTATTTGAAAATAAAAAAAAAAATAATATTAAATTTTAATAAAACAAAGCTAATAGGTATACATAATTATCTTAATGCTTTAACAGTTATGTCTATAACTGACATATTAAATATCTCTAGACAACATGCTTTAAACATTATTAAAAATTTTACAAATAACCAACATACTTTACAAATTATTAGTAAAAAAAATAATGTTACATGGATTAATGATTCTAAATCTACAAATGTTTATAGTACTATAGCAGCATTAAAATCTTTATCAAATAAACAAAAAATTTGGTTATTGTTAGGTGGTTATGATAAAAACTGCAATTTATACTTATTAAAGGAATAYATCAATAAAAATAATATAATAGTATATTGTTTTGGGTTAGCTAGTCAAAAAATTTTGTCTGTGTGCCCACGAGCTATTAAAGTACAAAATATGTCAGAAGCTATAAAACAAATTTATCCTTTATTATGTAATAATGATGTAGTATTATTATCACCTGCATGTTCTAGTATTGATCAATTTAAAAATTTTAAACAGAGAGGTCAGCAATTTATAAATATAGTAAATTCTTTAATTTAATAAATATATATATTTAGATTTTTTTTGCAAAAATAGTTTTTAAATATAAAACATATATTATAATTATCAAATTAACAATGAAAAAAAAAATACTTATAGTAGCAGGAGGTACTGGTGGACATATTTATCCTGCTTTAAATATAGCATCAAAATTAATAACTCAAGGATGGGAAGTAAGATGGTTGGGTTCTGCTAATAGAATGGAAGAATATATTATTCCTGCACGAGGTATAAAAATTTATCTTATGAATTTTTCAAAATCTAAAAAAATAAATTTTTTTTCTAAAATATGGATAATAGTAACATTATGTAAAATAATTTTCCAATCTCTTAAAATTTATCAACATTATAAACCTAACATAGTTTTAACTATGGGCAGTTATATTACTGGTCCTAGTGGTATTGCAGCATGGTTATATAGAATTCCTTTAATTATACATGAACAAAATAGTATTGCAGGTCATACGAATAAAATATTATCTTATTTTGCTATGAAAACGTTAATAGCATATCCAAATACATTTCAAAAAGCTATTTTAGTCGGCAATCCTATTAATCATAATATTATCCAATTATCAATATATAAAAGATCTATTGTAAAAATACATACACCAATACGTTTATTAATTACAGGAGGTAGTCAAGGATCCAAAGTAATTAATAATATTGGGGTACAAATAGCACATATTTTAAAAAATAAAGTTTCTATTTTACATCAAGTTGGATATGATAATATCATTACAGTATTAGATCAATATAAAAAAAATACAGTTAATAATGTGGTTGTAAAATCACATATTCAAAATATGTATAAGGCATATAAATGGGCTGATATTATTATTTGTAGATCAGGAGCTATGACTGTTAGCGAAATTATTGCTATAGGATTACCTGCTATTTTTATTCCTTATCCGCATAAAGATCGTCAGCAATATTATAATGCCGTAAAATTACAAAAAATTGGTATTGCAACTATCTTTGAACAAAATAATATCGATATAAAACAAATCATACATATTATTTTATCTTTAAATAAAAAAAAAATACTAAAAACATTAGCACAAACATACAAATTATTTATATATAATTCTTTAAATTTGATTTGTAACGAAATTAATAATGTTTTGTACTAATATCAATAATATAATTATTAACATGCTTTATATAAAAGTATTATGAAAATCAAAAATAAAAATAATAATAAACATATTATGTTTTCTAATTATAATAATGTACGATCAATATATTTTATAGGTATTGGTGGTATAGGAATGTGTGGTATTGCAAAAATTTTACTACAATTAGGATATCAGATTAGCGGTTCTGACTTGATTATGAATATAAGAATGCAAGAACTAATTTTATTAGGTGCTAAAATATATTTAGGACATAATAATTTTAGTAAGATAAAAAATATGGATGTAATAGTATTTTCTACAGCTATTAAATTTAATAATCCAGAATTAGTATTTGCTAAACAAAATAATATATTAGTATTACATAGAGCTGTAATATTAGCAGATTTAATGCAATGTTATTATAGTCTGATTGTATCTGGGACACATGGCAAAACTACTACGACGGCTATGATTATTGAAATATTTTTGTTTTTGCAAAAAAATCCTACATTTGTTAATGGAGGTGTTTTAAAAAAAACAAATTTATATGCTAATTTAGGTACAGATAAATATTTTATTACAGAAGCAGATGAAAGCGATAAATCATTTTTATCTTTTAATCCTATAGTTAATCTAACTACAAATATAGATTTTGAACATTTAGAATATTATCAAAACAATATTAATGTATTAAAAGATAATTTTGTAACATTTTTTAATAAAGTACCATTTTATGGTTGTAATATACTATGTATAGATAATGTCCATATTCGTCATTTACTAAAAGAACAACGTATACACAAACATGTTATTACATATGGTTTCCATAAATCAGCCACTATACAAATATATAATTATATACAAAACAATCACAAATGCACATTTAATGTCATTCATAAAACATATAATAACAATAACAATATATTTCAATTAACATTAAATATTCCTGGAAAACATAATGCTTTAAATGCAACTGCATCATTTGCATTAGCTAGATATATGAATTTTGATACATATAATATTATTCATGCCTTGCAACAATATTCAGGAGTAAAAAGAAGATATGATATTATAGGAGAATATACTATTAATCAAAATAATAATAAACAATATATTAAAATTATGGATGATTACGGACATCATCCTACAGAGATTAATAATACAATCAAAACTATACGTCAACATTGGCCACAATATCATTTAATAATGGTTTTTCAACCTCATAAATATTCTAGAATACATAATTTATTAGATGATTTTATAAAAATTTTAGCTAAAGTAGATACATTATTCATATTAAGTGTATATTCAGCAGGTGAAAAGTATTTAGAAACAGCGAATAGTAATATCATTTATAAAAAAATAAAAAAGTTAAAGAAAACAAACATATTTTTAGGAAAATGGAACAATTATAATGATATGATTAAAGAAATATATTCAACACTTTTTAAACAAAATATATTATTATTTCAAGGAGCAGGAGATATTAATAATCTTTCTTCATTACTTATACAAAATAAATTTAATCGTACAAATTAATTTTTTATAAAAAACTATATTATATTATGACTAAAAAAATAGCAGTATTATTTGGCGGTAGTTCTTTAGAAAGAGAAATATCGTTAAAAACAGGCAAAAGAATTTTAAGTGCATTACATAAATTACAAATTAATGCACATGGTTTAGATCTTAAAACTTTTCCTATATTTTTATTAAAAAATTATGGTTTCACTGATGTTTTTATAGCAGTACATGGTAAAGGTGGTGAAGATGGCACGCTACAAAGCATCTTGGATTATATGAAATTACCATATACTGGTAGTAGAATGCTTCCTTCAGCTATTGCTATGAATAAACATATTACTAAGATGATATGGAAAGCTCATCAATTACCAATATATCCTCATTTTATAGTACAAATACAAAATTTTAGAAAATCTAATTTTAATAACATTAACAAACAATGCTTACAATTAACATTACCATGTATTATTAAACCTAATGGCATAGGATCTAGTATTGGTGTTGTTAAAATTAATCATATTGATGATCTTATACCAGAAATAGAAATTGCATTACAATATAGTAGTGAAATATTAATTGAACAATATATTATAGGTACTGAATATACTGTAAGCATATTAAAAAATTTTACATTACCTGTAATAAAAATTACACCCCAAGATAATTTTTATAATTATTATAATAAATATTATAATAATAATAATCAATATTTTTGTCCTAGTGGATTAAGTCCTAATAAGGAAAATGAACTATCAAAATTAGCTTTAAAAGCATGGCAAGTTTTAGGATGTGAAGGATGGGGTCGCATAGATGTTATTATGAATCAACAAGGACATTTTTATTTATTAGAAGTTAATACAATTCCTGGTATGACTAAAAAAAGCTTATATCCACAGTCTGCAAAACAATATGGTTTATCTTTTGAAAAATTAATTTTAACTATTCTAGGTACAGCTAGATAATACTATTACATTTCTATGGGATAAAGTTGTATAATATTATTTTTTTACTAACAAAACAAATTTGTTTATAATATTTTTTAACTTATAAGAACTTTTTGTAGCTAGTTTTAATAATAATTTTTTACTGTATGGACTAAGATATTGCTGATATATATTTGAAGAATAACATTGTTGTCGCATAAACATTTTTGGATTAATAATAAATTTAATATCTTTTAAAATAAGTAATATTGTTTTTCTTATAAAGAATATGAGATTAGTTTTTAAAGACATAAAATTTATCATACAACTAGAACTAGCAATTTCAATATATAGAATATTATTTTGTAAATTTTTTACACTATATAAATGAGATAATTGTTTTGGTACTTTATTTTTTAAAAGTTGTTCAATTTTTACTAAAAAACTTACATGTATTTGTAATTTTACTAAAATTTTTATACTACTAGGATAAGAACTATATAATTTAAAAATTTTGTTAATCGATAATAGTTTATTATTTCTCATAAAAATGTTTATCCGATATTTTAATAAAAATAATTTAAATCATTTTTATATATTTTAAATTATAAATTAATTTATACAATAAATTTTATTTATTATCATTATTAATTTAAGAGTGTTTATATGTTAACTAAATTATTAATTAAAGTTTTTGGAAATAGTAATAAAAATGTTTTACAACGTTTGCAAAAAATAGTCAATACAATAAATAATATGGAAAAACAATTTTCTCAATTAACAGATCTAGATTTAAAAAACAAAAAAACATATTTTAAAGAGAAATTAAAACAAAATTTTTCTTTAGAAGATATTTTACCAGAAGCCTTCGCTACAGTAAGAGAAGCAAGTAAAAGAGTTTTTGGTATGAGACATTTTGATGTGCAATTATTAGGTGGAATAGTATTACATAATAATTGTATTGCTGAAATGCGTACAGGAGAAGGGAAGACATTAACTGCAACCTTGCCATCTTATTTAAACGCATTAACCGGTAACGGAGTACATATAGTAACTATTAATGATTATTTGGCAAAAAGGGATGCATCTAATCATAAAATCTTATTTAAATTTTTAGATTTAACAGTTGGTATAAATATATCAGGAATGTCATTAAAAGAAAAACGTCAATCATATAATGCTGATATAACATATGGTACTAATAATGAATATGGCTTTGATTTTCTTAGAGATAATATGGTATTACATTATAAAGATAAAGTACAACGTAAATTAAATTTTGCTATTATTGATGAAGTAGATTCTATACTGATTGATGAAGCTCGTACACCTTTAATTATCTCTGGCCCTGCAAAAAATAATATTGATATATATTATCAAATTAATAATATTATATCTAATTTAATACAACAAGATAATGAATATGCTTCATATGGACATTATTTTATAGATGAAAAAGATAAACAAGTTTATTTAACAGAAGATGGTTTAATTTTTTTAGAACAAATATTAGAACAAAAAAAAATATTAAAGTATGGAGAAACTTTATATTCTAGTTCTAATATTATTTTAATACATCATATTATAGCTGCATTAAGAGCTCATAAATTATTTACTAAAAATATTGATTATATTGTTAAAAATAATAAAATAATTATTGTTGATGAACATACAGGACGTCTAATGTCGGGTAGACGTTGGTCAGATGGTTTACATCAAGCCATTGAAGCAAAAGAAAATGTTAATATCCATAATGAAAATCATACTTTAGCTTCTATTACTTTCCAGAATTTTTTTCGTTTATACAATAAATTATCTGGTATGACAGGAACAGCTAAAACTGAAGAAACAGAATTTCAAGAAATATATAAATTAAATACTATTATTATACCAACTAATAAACCTATGATTCGAAAAGATTTACCTGATCTAATTTATTTAACAGAAAAAGAAAAAATTAATGCTATTATTAAAGATATAATAACTAAATATAATTTAGGCCAACCTGTTTTAGTAGGTACTATTTCAATTGAAAAATCAGAAATGATTGCACATGAGTTAAAAAAAAAAAATATCCCACATAATATTTTAAATGCTAAATATCATGCTAAAGAAGCAGAAATTATTGCACAAGCTGGACAAATAAAAACAGTAACTATTGCAACTAATATGGCAGGACGTGGTACTGATATTGTATTAGGAGGAAATATATTATATGAAAAACATATAACTCCTGTAATGGAATTTACAAAAAATCAATTAGTATGGCAAAAAAAACACAACGAAGTATTATCTTTAGGTGGTTTATATGTTATTGGAACAGAAAGACACGAATCAAGAAGGATTGATAATCAATTAAGAGGACGATCTGGCCGTCAAGGAGATTATGGATCATCTAGATTTTATTTATCTCTAGAAGATTCTTTAATACGTCTTTTTGCACCTAAAAATATTATTAATATTTTAACAAAATTAGGCATTAGAAAAAATGAAGCTATTGAACATCCTTGGCTTACTAAAATAATTGAAAAAGCACAAAAAAAAGTTGAACAATATAATTTTGATATACGTAAACAATTATTAGAATATGATAATATTATTAATGAACAGCGTATGGTTATTTATAAACAACGTAATACATTATTACAACAATCTGATCTCAATATAATAATTAATAATTTCAGAAAAGATATATATAGTAATATTATAAATAACTATATTAAATCTAATACTTTTTCAAAAAAAATGTGGAAAATCAAACAATTAATTAAATACTTTTTTAAAAAATATCAAATTATGTTACCCATAAATAAATGGATAGATAATAATACTATTCTAAATAAAGATCAATTATTAAAAAAAATAATGATTTTTACCATCAGAATATATAATATACAAAAAATAACAGTTGATATGCATCAAATACAAGAATTAGAAAAAAATATCGCAATATCTATATTAGATAATTTATGGAAAGAACACTTATTATTATTAGATTATTTACGCCAAAGTATTCACTTAAGAGGTTATGCTCAAAAAGATCCAAAACAAGAATATAAAAGAGAAGCTTTTTATATGTTTAATAAAATGCTATATATATTTAAACAAGAAGTACTTATTAGTCTTAGTAAAATTACATTCATGCCCTATAATAATTAATTATATTCTTAATATGTATATTATAATATAGAATTATAATAAGTACTATTTTTTATATAATAGATATATTTTTTAAAAAAAATAAATGTTTATGTTGATATAACAGTTATAAAATATAATTTATCTTATAAATATAAAAAATAACCACTCCTTTTAGAGGATATAAGAAAAAATATGATTTGTTATATCCTCTGTAAGTATGTCTTACATATTCAAATTTATAAAAAAAAGTTTAATATTTTGTAAAAATTTTTTAATTTTAGGATAATAAATATTACTTAATGTATTATTAAGCATACTTTGTTCTAAATTATGTAATATATTTTTTTGGACATGATTTAAATTAATAGGAGTTTCTACTTTTATGGTGCATAATAAATCTCCTATCACACCATTTTTAATAGATCTAATGCCTTTATTACGTATTCTAAATACTTTACCCGTTTGTGTTTCTGGTGGTATTTTAATTTTTATTATACCATTAATAGTTGGCACATCTATTTCACCACCTAATGCTGCAGTCGTAAAACTTATAGGTAATATACAACTTAAATTATTTTCTTCCCGTACAAATAAAAAATGTTTTAAAATGCGAATTTCTATATATAAATCTCCAGCAGCAAAGGTTGCATTATTTGCTGCTTCACCTTCTCCATGTAATCTAATACGATCACCAGTATTAATTCCTGATGGTATTTTTACTGATAATTTTTTATGTACTTCAATTTTGCCTTTCCCAGTACAAGAAAAACAAATATTTTTAATAAATGATCCTTTCCCATGGCACTTAGGACAAGTTTGCTGTACTGTAAAAAATCCTTGACTCATATGTATTTGACCTTGCCCATGACAAGTATAACATTGTTGCAATGGTCCTCTAGATCCAGTTCCTTCACAATATGTACAATTTTTTAAAAAAGGTACTTGTATTTCTTTAATAACACCTTGAATGGATTCTTCTAATGAAATATTTATAATATATTGTAAATCTGCTCCTCTAGTAGTTTTATTAGTTCTGCTATTACCAAAAATATCACCAAAAACATCACCAAAAATATCACTAAAATCTGTTGTTGTAGTAGCGTTACCATCTTGTTCAAAAGCAGCATGACCATATTGATCATATGCAGCTCTTTTTTTAGCATCACTTAAAATTTCATAAGCTTGTTTAATTTCTTTAAATTTATCTTCAGCATTTTTATCACCAGGATTACGATCTGGATGAAATTTTATAGCTAAACGTTTATATGCTTTTTTCACCTCTGTTTCTGTTGCATTTTTATTAATATTTAAAATATCATAATAATCTTTTTTTACCATAATGTACTACTCTATTTTATCATCTTATTAATTATAATACCGAATACTAACATTACATAATATTATAAACGGTATTATATTATTAATAATATGTTTATTATCATTACTTGTATATAGTATTATTGTTTCTTATCTTTAATTTCTTCAAATTCTGCATCTACAACATTATTATCTTGATTAGTTGTTTTATTTGYTGTGGAATTATCATTATTAGTTTGATTAGTATTATTTTTAGTTAAATTCATAATTTTGCTAGATGCTTCAATTAATAATTGTATATTTTTTTGTATATCATCTTTATTTTCGTTTTTTAATGCAATTTCTAATTTTTGAATAGCTGTATTAATAGTTGTTCTATCTTGTTCTGTAATTTGATTTAATACTTCATTCATTTTTTTTTTCGTACTATGTATTAATTGATCACCTTCATTACGTATTTTAACTAATGCTTCAAATTGGCGATCAGTTTCTGTATTCATTTCTGCGTCTCTAATCATTTTGGCTACTTCATTTTCATCTAAACCAGATGATGCTTTGATTGTAATATTTTGCTCTTTACCACTGTTTTTATCTTTAGCAGAAACATGCAAAATACCATCTGCATCTATATCGAAAGTTACTTCTATTTGTGGTATACCTCTTGGTGCAGGACTAATACCATCTAGGTTAAATTGTCCTAAAGATTTGTTATCTCTTGCTCTTTTGCGTTCACCTTGTACAACATGTATTGTAACTGCTGATTGATTATCTTCTGCAGTAGAAAATATTTGACTATGTTTCGTAGGAATTGTGGTATTTTTATTAATAAGTACTGTCATAACACCACCCATAGTTTCTATACCTAATGATAATGGGGTTACATCTAATAAAAGTACATCTTTAACATCACCAGATAATACTCCGCCTTGTATAGCAGCACCAATAGCAACAGCTTCATCAGGATTAATATCTCTTCTTGGTTCTTTACCAAAAAAATCAGTTACTTTTTTTTGCACCATAGGCATACGAGTTTGGCCGCCTACTAAAATAATATCATTAATATTAGAAATAGATAAATTTGCATCTTTTAAAGCAATTTTTAATGGATCAATAGATTTATCTATTAAATCTTCTACTAAAGATTCTAGTTTAGCTCTTGTAAGTTTGATGTTTAAATGTTTAGGACCGGAAGAATCAGCTGTAATATATGGTAAATTCACATCTGTTTGTTGTGCAGATGATAATTCAATCTTAGCTTTTTCAGATGTTTCTTTTAATCTTTGCATAGCTAAAGGATCATTTTGTAAATCAATACCTTGATCTTTTTTAAATTCTGTTACTAGATAATTAATAATTCTACTATCAAAATCTTCTCCACCTAAATGAGTATCACCATTTGTTGCTAAAACTTCAAAAGTTTTTTCACCATCAACATCATCTATTTCAATAATCGAAATATCAAAAGTACCACCTCCTAAATCATATACTGCAATAGTTTTATTACCTTTTTCTTTATCTAATCCATATGCTAAAGCTGCAGCAGTAGGTTCATTAATAATACGTTTAACTTCTAAACCAGCAATTTTACCTGCATCTTTGGTAGCTTGACGTTGTGCATCATTAAAATAAGCGGGTACTGTAATAACAGCAGCATTTATTTTAGATCCTAAAAAATCTTCAGCTGTTTTTTTCATTTTTTTCAAAATTTCTGCTGAAATTTGTGGTGGTGCCATTTTTTTACCTTGCACATCAATCCATGCATCTCCATTATTAGACTGTACAATTTTATATGGCATAATTTTTATATCTCTTTGCACTTCCTCATCATTAAAACGTCTACCAATTAATCTTTTTATCGCAAAAAGAGTATTTTGTGGATTAGTAATTGCTTGTCTTTTGGCTGGTTGTCCTACTAAAATTTCACCATCTTTTGTATAAGCAATAATTGATGGTGTTGTTCTATCGCCTTCAGCATTTTCTAATACACGAGGTTTATTACCATCTATAATTGCTACACAAGAATTTGTAGTACCTAAATCTATACCGATTATTTTACTCATAGTTATATTTCCTTAATGAAATACTTAAAGTATAAAATATATATAACAAATATAAAAAAACATTTTTTAGTATATAAAATTACTTAATTACAAGGAGATGGGGACATCATATTGATGCATCAAGGGTATTATACATATTTTTTTTAAAAAAAATATATGTTTAATTATAAACAGAATATGATAAATATATATTATTAGTTCGCATCACACTTCTTTGAAATAAAAAATAAAAATTTTTCTTAATTTAAAAAATAATTAATATATAATTAATATTCGATATTATTAATATGTTAAAGAGTGTTTTATGCAATTCTTTGTGGAAAATAATTTTGATACAACAAAATATTTTGATTGTATTGTTATTGGTTTACATCATAAATATATTATGCCAGATATCACAAAAAAAATTAATGATATTTCTGAAAATTATATATTAACCATATTAAAAAATAATAATTTTAATGGCAAAACAAATCAAATGATCGTATTATATAATGTACCTAATGTTTTAGCTAAAAAAATTATTATTATAGGTTGTGGTTGTTTAAAAAAAATAAGTAGAATAGTATATCATAAAATTATTATGAATGTTATTCAGTATGCAAAACAACATGATGACATAAAAGAAATATTTTGGAGTAT
This sequence comes from Enterobacteriaceae endosymbiont of Macroplea mutica, assembly GCF_012571345.1. Taxonomy (GTDB): domain Bacteria; phylum Pseudomonadota; class Gammaproteobacteria; order Enterobacterales; family Enterobacteriaceae. The sequence goes on from NZ_CP046218.1 coordinate 156,010, forward strand.
CACTGATTTATATATACATGATAACAATTATTATTGGAATATTAGAGATATAATAAATATTATTGGAGATAATACATATATTTTTACTAAATTTAAACGTATTAAAAAATATTATTTAACAAAAAATTTTTTTTATATTTCTAGTATRAGTGATTATACTGTATATAACGCTTTAAAACATGGCGTTGCTATAAATCAAGGTCAAATACAGGCTAAAAATTTAGCTAATTTACCACCTAATATATGTCATCCTAAATATTTAGCAGAACAAGCTTTTAAATTATCACAAATCTTTCCAGATAAATTTACTATCGAAATAGTAGATGAGAATATGATGGAAAAATTAAGTATGAATGCTTACTTATCTGTAAGTAATGGTAGTCAACATAAAGCATATATGTCTGTTATGAAGTATAAACATCATCACTCTATGCAACCTATTGTGCTCGTAGGTAAAGGATTAACATTTGATTCTGGAGGTATATCTTTAAAACCAAGTTTCGGCATGCATGAAATGAAGTATGATATGTGCGGAGCAGCTGCTGTATATGGCGTCATGTATGCAATAGCGAAATTAGAATTACCATTAAATGTGATTGGCATTATGGCCGGATGTGAAAATATGCCAGGTAGTTTGGCATTACGTCCAGGTGATGTTATTAAAACTATGTCTGGGATCACTGTAGAAGTAAAAAATACTGATGCAGAAGGCAGGCTAGTTTTATGTGATGTTTTAACTTATATATTAAAATATAAACCTAATATAGTTATTGATATAGCAACTTTAACAGGAGCTTGTGTAATAGCATTAGGTAATAATATTAGTGGTTTAATGTCTAATAATAGTCAATTATCTCGTGATATATATCAATCTTCTATAGAAGTTATGAATGATAGAGTATGGTCTTTACCTATTGATGATTTTTATTATGATAAACAGTTGCATTCTAGTATAGCTGATATTTCTAATATTAGCATAAATAATGCAGGTTCAGTTATTACAGCAGCATGTTTTTTAGCTAAATTTACATCTCAATATAAATGGGCTCATATAGATATTGCAGGTACTGCATGGACCTATGATAAATACAAACAAGCTATAGCTACAGGTAGGCCAGTTAATATGTTATGTCAATTTTTAATCAATAATATTAATTTTAAAAAATAATACATACTACTATTTTAATAAATAATAGGATATTTATCATGGATAAAATCTATAATCCTAATAGTTTTGAAAAAAAAATTTATGTTTTTTGGGAAAAAAATAAATTTTTCCAACAGAAAATTAATTTATCTAAAAAGCATTTTTCTATTATGGTGCCACCACCAAATATTACTGGTTTTTTACATATGGGACATGCATTACAATATAGTATTATCGATATAATAATTCGTTATCAAAGAATGTTACAAAAAAATATTTTATGTCAAGTTGGAATTGATCATGCTGGAATAGCGACACAAAATTTAATAGAACAAGAAATTTTATTAAATACTGGCAAAACGAAACAACATTATAATAAAAAGTATTTTTTAGAAAAAGCAAAGTTATGGAAAAACAAATATAGTGATATTATTATTAAACAAATGAAACGCTTAGGATTATCAGCAAATTGGGATAACATTCGTTTTACTATGGATGAACATTTTTCTCAATCTGTTACAAATATTTTTATAACTTTATATAAAGCAGGATTAATATATCAGAAAGAAAGATTAATACATTGGGATACCACGTTACAAACTGTAATATCTGATTTAGAAGTAGAACATCGTTCTATGAAAACAAATATTTGGCATCTTAAATATTTATTACATAATAAATTAACAACTATTAATGATAAAAATTACTTGGTTATCGCTACAACTAGACCAGAAACATTATTAGCTGATACTGCTATTGCAGTAAATCCACAAGATGAAAGGTATAAACATCTTGTTGGTAAATATGTATTAGTACCTATTATTAATAGGAAAATTCCTATTATTAGTGATAATCATGCAAAAATATCTAAAGGTACTGGTTGTGTAAAAATTAGTCCAGCACATGATTTTGATGATTATAAGATAGCCGTTAAACATAATTTACCTGTAATAAAATTATTTGATAAACAAGGGCACATATTAGATCGATATCAAATATTTACTATACTAGGGCATCCAATAAATAGTAATGATGAACCAATACCATCTATATTACGTAATATACATTATTTAAAAGCTAGAAATATCATTATAAAATTATTAAAACAAAAAAAATTATTAAAAGGTCATTATACAGAATATCGATTAATACCATATAATATGCGTAATAATACTGTGATTTTACCTATGTTGACAAAACAATGGTATTTAAATGTAAAAAATTTGGCGAAACAAGCAATTCATGCTATAAAAACTAAACAAATTGAATTTATTCCTACAAAATATGAAAATATGTTTTTTTCATGGATGTATAATATACAGGATTGGTGTATCTCTAGACAATTATGGTGGGGACACAGATTACCAGTATGGTATGATTGTGATCATAATATTTATGTGGGTCAAAATATTACAGACATTAAAAAACAATATTTCTTACAAGATGATATTATCTTAAAACAAGATACTGATGTCTTGGATACTTGGTTTTCTTCTAGTTTATGGACATTTATAACATTAGGATGGCCTGATAACAAACAATATATGAAATTATTTCATCCTACCAATATTATAGTTAGTGGTTTTGATATTATATTTTTTTGGATTGCTAGAATGATAATGATGACTATGTATTTTGTAAAAGATCATGATATTGCACAAGTACCTTTCAAAAAGGTTTTAATGACAGGACTAGTGCGAGATTCACAAGGAAATAAAATGTCTAAATCTAAAGGTAATATTATTGATCCAATTAATTTAATGGAAAGTAATAATATTTTTTATGGAAACAAGATAAAACAAAATTGTATAAATAATATACAAGGAAAATGTATAAATATACAAAATAATAAGAAATTACATAGTTATGGCGCAGATGCAATTCGATTTACTTTAGCTGCTCTATCAGTTACAGGACGTGATATATATTGGGATATTACACGTTTAGATGGATATCGTAATTTTTGTAATAAAATTTGGAATGCTAGTATTTTTATTTTTAAACATATTAATTATGAATTAATATATTATAAATCTGCATTATCTATTGCTGATCAATGGATTATTTCAGAATATAATACATTAGTACTAGTTTATACCAAAGCATTAAAAAAATATCGTTTTGATACAGCGGCTAATCTTTTATATAATTTTATTTGGAATAAATTTTGTGATTGGTATTTAGAATATGTAAAATATTTTTTACAAACCATAAAAAATAATATTCAACATAGTACACATTATACAATGTATTATGTTTTTGAATCTTTATTACGTTTATCGCATCCTATGTTACCATTCATTACTGAAGTTATATGGCAAAAAATACAGTATCAAAAAGATGATATTGATCAATATAGTACTAGTATTTTAGTACAATCATTTCCAAAGTATAATACTTTAGATATACATAATAAAGCTGTTTATATTTTTCGTTTTTTTATTAAATTAATAAGCGTAATACGTCAGAATAAAATAGATATGAATATAAAACAACCAGTCGATTTATATATCTTTAATATACATAAAAAAATACAAGATTTTATAAAAGTAAATTTAAATATTATAAAAAAAATTTTAAATTTACAGAATATTATTCTTTTAGCAAGCGATGCTTCTTTGCCAAATAAATCATTTACATTTTGTATTGAAGAAATAATATTTGCTATTCCTTTAAATTCTTTTTTAATAGATAAGAAATTTTTAATACAACAATTAAAAAAAAAAATATCTAATAATCAAAAAATAATAGATAAAATCAGTAATAATATTAAAAATCATGATTTTATTAATAAGGCTCCCAAAAAAATTATAGAAGAATATAATATAAAATTATCTTTTTGTAGACAAAAAAAAAAGGAGCTTAATGATAAATATAATTTTATAAAACACATATAATTGCTATATATTTTATATATAATTTTTTATTTTAGGTAAAAATATGCACATTTTATATCAAAAAAATATTTTACATATATCTAATTTAACTAAAAAAACAATTTTTAATATTATTGAACTTGCCACAAAAATGAAAATAGAAAAAAAACTATATAAAGAAAAAAAAAGATTATGCAATAAAAATATTCTATTAATTTTTGAACAAAATTCTACGCGGACAAGATGTTCTTTTGAAATAGCTTGTTTTGATCAAGGAGCAAATGTTACTTTTTTAAATGTACAAAATACACATATGGGATATAAAGAAACAATACAAGATACAGCAGTAATTTTGAGTCATATGTATGATGGCATACAATATAGAGGAACACAAAAAAACATAGAAATATTATCACAATATTCTATTGTGCCCATTTGGAATGGTTTAACAGAAATATCTCATCCCACACAAATATTAGCAGATTTATTAACTATACGTGAATGTTTACCAAATAAAAATTTAGAAGATATTGTACTCACATATATAGGAGATATATACAATAATATATCTATGAGTTTAATAGAAGCGGCACAAATTATAGGTTTTAAATTAAATTTAATAACTTCTCAATTTTTTTTAAAACAACAAAAATATTTTTTTTTAAAGAAAAAAATTAATTTTTACAGTAATATTATTATTACCTATGATATTAACCATATCAAAAATACTGATATAATTTATACAGATGTTTGGTTATCTATGGGAGAATCAACTGAATTGTGGGAACAAAAAATAACTAATTTATATAAATACCAAATTAATAAAAAATTATTATTAAAAAGTGAAAATGATAATATCAAAATCATGCATTGTTTGCCAGCATATCACGTTTATGACCATTATAAAAATATTATTGATAACAAAATAATATCTCGTTTAAAATTATTTGATGGTTTAGAAATTACAGACGAAATTTTTACATCTTATAATAGTATTATATTACAACAAGCTATAAACAAAATACATATTGTAAAAGCTATTATGATATTAACACTTAATAAAAATAATAATTAAAAAAATAATTTACTTTTTACATAAAAATTACAGGATAGATAATATGTGCAAAATAATTAATACTATACAAGCTCCTTTACCTATTGGTCCTTATGCTCAAGGCATTGTATCTAATAATATGATTATAACTTCAGGACAAATACCAATTAATCCGCAAACTGGCATGATTTCTAGTGACATAAAAGAACAAACTGTACAAGTTTTAAAGAATATTAAAGCTATAATAACAGCTGCAAAATTTACTATAAAAGATATAGTTAAAACTACTATTTTTGTAAAAAACTTAGATCATCTAAAAATAATTAATATTATCTATGCTAATTTTTTTTTACAGTATGTAACTACATATCCAGCAAGAACATGCTTAGAAATTTCTAATTTGCCTAATAATGTAGAAATTGAAATAGAAGCTATAGCTATAAAACAATAATACATATCAATTTACTATTTTCAACAAATTATTTCTACAGGTAGGTATTATTAAAATGATATTATTTATTAAATTATGCTTAATATGTTTTATATTAATCATACATCGTCAATATTTTAAACCTATTAATATAAAAAATAACACAGTTATTTTTTATAATTGGACAGAATATGTACCAACTAGTATATTAGAACAATTTACACAAGAAACAGGTATTAAAGTCATATATTCAACATATGAATCTAATGAAAGTATGTATGCTAAATTAAAAACATATAATCAAAAATATGATTTAGTAGTTCCTTCTACTTATTTTGTTACTAAAATGCGTCAAGAAGGTATGTTGCATAAAATAGATAAAACAAAACTAACTAATTTTAAAAATTTAGACCCAAAATTTTTAAATAAATCTTTTGATGTGAATAATATGTATTCTATCCCATACATATGGGGTGCTACTGCTATTGGTATTAATACTAAATATGTTCATGATAAAGAAATAAATAGTTGGAAAGATTTATGGGATCCTAAATACGATCATGCCATCTCTTTACTTGATGATGCTAAAGAAGTTTTTCAAGTGGCTTTATTAAAATTAGGATTAACACATAAAATTATTACTTTAAAAGATATACAATATGCTTATTTAGAACTAAAAAATTTAATGCCTAATGTTGTATTATTTAATTCTGATAATCCAGGTTATCCTTTTGCAGAAGGTGCTATAAAAATTGGCATGATATGGAATGGTTCAGCTTATGCTATGAAAAAATTAGGTGTGCCTATAAAATTTATTTGGCCTAAAGAAGGTAGTATTTTTTGGTTAGATAGTTTTGTAATACCATATCATGCTCAAAATATTAATGGTGCTTTAAAATTAATTAATTTTTTATTACGTCCAGATATTGCTGCAAAAATTGTACAAATTACAGGATATTCAACTCCTAATTTAAATGCAAAAAAATTTTTACCATTTAACATGATTCATGATGATATATTATATCCTAATGCAAATATTATTAAAAATGGTGTATGGCAAAGTAATGCTAATCAAAATATTATACAAGCATATGAAACAAATTTTCAAAAATTAAAAAATATTTAATTATATTATTACATATTTTTTATTTTTTAATAAAGTTGTTTTGCAATATATGCTACAACAATTTTTATAATATTTTTTACATTTAGGACATTGTAAAAATAATAGATGGCAAGTATCATTTTTACAATTAGTAAATATGTTATATGGCGTCTTACACTGATAACAATAAGAAATAATATCTTGTGTTATTTGTTCTCCCATCCGATTATCAAAAACAAAATTAGTACCTATAAACTTCATCTGAAGGTGTAATTTATGTACTTCTTTTACATACTTAATAATTCCTCCTTCAACCTGATAAACATTTTTAATGTTGTTAAATAATAACCATGAAGTAGCTTTTTCACAACGTATACCTCCTGTACAATACAAAATAATTTTTTTATTGTATTTATATGGTTGTATATTATCTAAAAGATGTAACATTTGGTGATGAAAAGTTTTTGCTTCTTTAAATATTATTGCATTGGTAAAATGCCCAATTTGATATTCATAATAATTTCTCATATCAATAAGAACAACATTATGATCTTCTATCATAGTATTTACTTGTTTAGCATTTAAATATACACCTGTAGTATTAAATTTTAAAAAATTAAAACATGTTAAACCATCATTTAATATGTTTTTTTTATATATAATTTTAAGCATAAAAAATGCATGTTTAGTATTATCAATAGCAATATTCCAATATATATCTATAAAAATTTCATGTATTTTTTTAATAAAAAACTTTATTATTGTATAATAATAATGTGGTATGCTAATTTGTGCATTAATACCTTCTTCTGCAATATAAATACGTCCTAATACTTTAAAAGAATACAATAAAATATATAATTGTCTTCTTATTTGTAATACATTTTTCAATTTATAATATTTATAAAAGGATATTATAATTCTGTTATGCGAATTTTTTAAAAAATTTTTTTTTAGTTGTATACGGGAAATTCTGTTATGGAATAACATTAAAAGAACCTATTTTGTAAAAAAATAAATCATTACACATGTGATTTTTATCATTTTAATTAAATATAATTATGTCTATTATAAAATAATAAAAATAAAGATCAAGTATATTGACATTATATTTTTCATAATATAAAATAACAGGTTATTATCCTCTGTAGTTCAGTTGGTAGAACGGCGGACTGTTAATCCGTATGTCACTGGTTCGAGTCCAGTCAGGGGAGTTTATGGTATATTATATAAATATTTAATGCTTTATTCATCATATTAACATTAGTAATGTAATATATTTTATAGGATTAATGTGTTTATGATAATAAAATTACAAGATATTTTAAACAAAGATATCTTATTAGAATTATTTACAATACAAGATTTTGTACGTTGGGCAACTAGTTGTTTTAGTATTTCTGAAATATGGTATGGTCATGGTAATAATAATCCATGGGATGAAGCTATACAATTAATTTTACCTACATTAGGTTTACCACCATATATGTGGCATAATGTGTTTCAAACACGATTAGTTACATATGAAAAAAAAAATATTTATTATAAAGTACATATGCGTATTACACAACGCATACCGGTTGCTTATTTAACAAATAAAGTATGGTTTTGTGGACACGAATTATATGTGGATAAACGTACTTTAATACCTAGGTCACCAATACAAGAACTAATTAATAATAAATTTGAAAAAATTATATTTCATACACCAAAAAATATATTAGATTTAGGCACAGGTAATGGATGTATAGCAATTGCCTGCTCTTATCTTTACCCGAAAGCTAACATAGATGCAGTTGATATTTCTCAAAATGCTATTAATGTTACAGAACAAAATATCTTTTTACATGGGTTAGAAAAAAAAATTACACCAATATGTAGTAATTTATTTGATAATTTACATCAATCACATTATGATTTAATTATATCTAATCCTCCTTATATTAATCGACAAGAAATGGAATATTTACCTAAAGAATATTTATACGAACCTATTATAGGACTTGTATCTACTAAAAAAGGATTAGATATGATATACAAGATTATTAAACAATCTCGTAAATTTCTTAAAAAGACAGGTATAGTCATTTGTGAAGTAGGTAATCAAAAAAAAAAAATTCAACATAAATATCCAAATATACATTTTGAATGGTTAAAGTTAAATAATGATGATGTAGATATTTTTAAAATTCATTATGAACAATTAAAATAATTAATAAAAATAGAGAGAATATATGTCTGGTAATACGATTGGCAAAATATTTCAAGTAACAACTTTTGGTGAATCTCATGGTAAAGCATTAGGGTGTATTGTAGACGGTGTACCTCCAAATATTATTTTAAATGAACAAGATATTCAAAAAGATCTCGATAGAAGAAAACCAGGTTTATCTAAATATACTTCACCACGTAAAGAAATAGATAAAATTAAAATTTTGTCTGGAGTTTTTCAAGGCAAGACAACAGGAACAAGTATTGGTTTATTAGTTTATAATATGGATTATAGATCACAAGATTATAGTAACATTAAAAATATTTATCGACCTGGTCATGCAGATTTTACTTATCAAAAAAAATATCATATTAGAGATTATCGTGGTGGTGGTCGTGCTTCAGCTCGAGAAACTGTTATGAGAGTAGCCGCTGGTGCTATTGCAAAAAAATATTTATTCGATAAGTATAATATTGTTATTAGGGGTTATTTATCTCAAATGGGTCATATTAAATGTAATTTTGATAATTGGGATATTGTTAATAATAATCCATTTTTTTGTCCTAATATAACTAATATTAAATGTCTAGAAAATCTAATAAATAATTTAAAAAAAGCTGGTGACTCTATAGGCGCTAAAATAACTCTAATAATACAAAATCTTCCAATAGGTTTAGGAGAACCTGTATTTGATAAATTAGATGCGGAGTTAGCATACTCATTAATGAGTATTAATGCAGTTAAAGGTATTGAAATTGGTGATGGTTTTAAAGTTATTACACAGTTAGGTAGTGAAAATAGGGATGCAATGGATACTAATGGTTTTCAAAGTAATCATTCTGGAGGTATTTTAGGAGGTATTAGTAGTGGACAAGATATTATGATTAATATTGCTATAAAACCAACTTCTAGTATTCCAAAAACTATTAATACTATAAATATTATAGGTAATCAAACAACGTGTAGTACACAAGGACGACATGATCCTTGTGTAGGTATTAGAGCGATCCCAATTAGTGAAGCAATGGTTGCTATTGTTTTAATGGATCATTTATTACGTTATCGTGCACAATGTGCTGATAATATTTATAAATAATTATTAATTTAATTCTTTTAAATTATGAGATAAATAATCTTTTATTCCTGCTTCTGTAGGAATAATACTATGTTTCCCAGATGTCCATTGTGCAGGACAAACTTGACCATATTTTTTATAATGTTTAATAGCATCAATAATACGTAAAGTTTCATGAATATTACGTCCAAAAAACAAATCATTAACTGTTTGATGTTTAATAATATGTTTCTCATCAATAATAAAAGTTGCTCTCAATGCAATACTTAAATCAGGATGTTCAACACCATATTGTTGTTGTATATTTTTTTTTATATCTGAGATCATAATAAACTTAATATGGCCTATTCCTCCTTGATTAATATCTGTATTACGCCATGCTTTATGTACATATTGCGAATCACAAGAAACGCCTAATAATTTCACATTTCTTTTATCAAATTCATCATAATATTTGTTAAATGTAATAATTTCTGATGGACATACATAAGTAAAATCTAAAGGCCAAAAAAATATTACAGTAATTTTATTTTCTGTATATTGATAAAAATTAAAATTTTCAATAATATTACCGTTAGGCAATACTGCTGGCGCAATAAATTGTGGTGCTGGACGTGTTACTAATATCATTCTTTTATCCTCCAACCGATATTTATATTTATAAAAAACATTATTACAACATTCAATTATATGTATAATATTTTTATTTATACATAAAATTATTATTTAGTTATTTATAAGACTAAATACTGTATATTTATTATTTTTAGACAAAATAGTAAAGTTTAATAATAATGAATGTAATATTTTTTTATATGGTATACAATTATGTCCAACAAATCTAAATTCACCTTTATATTTTAAATATTTTTTAAAATTATACAAAATAGTATATATACAATTTAAAGAGTAAGGTCTTCCATTATGAAATGGTGGATTAGAAATAATTAGATCAAATTTATTGTTTATGTGTGAAAATAAATTACTAGGAAATATATTAACATTATGAATATGATTTATTAATAATGTTTTTTTCGAAGCCAAAATTGCTTTTGCATCTTTATCAACTGCATATAATTTAGTTTTATTTATTTTGATATTATCATATAGTATTGTTGTGATAATACCTGAACCACAACCTAAATCTAATATATTCCCTTGCATATTAGATTTTAATGTAGTAATTAATAATTTACTTCCTAAATCTAATTTATTACTATTAAACATACCAGGTAAATTATAAATTATTTTATTTTGAAAAATATAAAATTCCCAATAATCATTTATATTAAATGATATTTTTTCTTTATAAATAGCATGATAAATACTACATTTTCTAGCACTAATGATTTTATGAAATATTATATTTAATGTATTAATATTATTAATACTATTAATACCACTATTATTTTTTCCTATGATAAAAATACTACTATTATATAGTAAATTACAAACAGATTTTGTGAATAAAAAAACAGACTCACGTTTATTTTTTGTCCAAAAAAATATTAATACATTATAATATACTTGAATATTTATCATATTAAAAAAGACTTTTTTATGTAATATTTTACTTAACCATAAATAATAATCATATTGATCAGTATAAACAATTGTGTCTTTTGTTTGTAAATATATGGGCAAGGCATTTATGCTGTGTCCAGCAAATATTACTCTTAAATTTTGAAAGTTATTTTTAAATTTATATAAAAAATATTTATTAATTGCTGATAATTTATACATATTATGTATGATGACATTTAAGATAAAAAAACTTTTTCTCTTCTAAAGAAAATAATGTTAATTTATGACCCCAACAACAACCAGTATCTAAACCAATGATATTTTTAGGCGTATATTTTCCTTGTAATGTAGACCAATGTCCAAAAAAAATTTTATACTTTTTGTATAAAATATTGTTCATTAAAAACCATGGTTTTAATAATGATGTAACTTTTTCTGGGACATCTTTAGATAGCATTTCTAATGTGCCATTAGAATAACAATATCGCATATTAGTAAAGGAATTAATAATGAAACTATATCTTGGGAAACCTTGTAATTGATTATTGTCCCAATCAGTCACTTGTGGATAGTGATATAAATAAGAAAAAAATTCTTTACTATTATGACTAGATATTATTTGTTCTACTTCTCGTGCTGATGCTAATACTATTTTTAGAGAATTCCATTGCGGCGTAATGCCTGCATGTGTCATTAAAAATTTTTTTTTTATATTATATTGTATTAATGGCTGGAACTTTAACCAGTTGTTAATAATATCTAAAATATGTGGTTGTTTAAGTAAAAATAAAAGTTCTTGATCATATAAATTATATTTATGTTTTATTCCTACAGATAAAGCTATAAAATATAAATCGTGATTACCTAATACTAATTTAATAGAATGGCGAATATCATATAAAAAATATAGTAATTTTATTGAATCGGGGCCACGGGCAATAATATCTCCTGTTATCCATAACATATCTTTAGTATAGTTAAAATTTATTTTTTTTAACATACTTACTAATTCATTATAACATCCATGAAGATCTCCAATAAGATAAGTAGTCATATTATTTCAATATTAATGTATATAAGTTTGAATGGCTAAACGAAAAATAGGTATTTCTACATGAAATACATCATTATTTTCATCAACCATGATATAGTGTCCTTGCATAATACCAATAGGTGTTTCTAAAACAGTACCACTAGTATAATAAAAATTATTACCTGGATTAATATATGGTTTTTTACCTGCTACTCCTTCCCCATGTATTTGTGTTGTTTTACCATTACCATTAGTTATTATCCAATAACGACTAATTAGTTGTAAGATTTTTTTACTGATATTATGTATTTTCATRGTGTATGCAAAAACATAACGATGCTGTTCTGGAGTAGATTGTGATTCTATATACATACTATGTACTTTGATATAAACTTGAGATAGTAATTGCATTAGTTTATACTTTTCCTTTTTTATAATTTGATTCTAATACTGCAGATAATTGACAATATTCTTTAATAGAAACATTTTCAGCTCTTATTTTATAATCAATACCTAACTGATTTAAATCTTCTATAGTAAATAAATTTTTTAAACTATTACGTAAAATTTTTCTTCTCATACTAAATGCTTGTTTAATAATTTTGTGTAACATCATAATATTGTTATAATCATAATACTTAGTAATATATGGTTGAATATGTATCATACCAGAAATAACTTTAGGAATAGGATAAAAATCATTGTTTTGTATTTCAAATAATGATTGTATTTTATAATGTAATTGCAACATAATACTTAAACATCCATAATGTTTTTCTCCTGGATTAGCTGTTAAACACTGTATTACTTCTTTTTGCATAATGAAATTCATATCTTTAATATATTTTTTATATTGTAATAGAAAAAACAATAATTGAGTAGAAATATTATATGGCAAACTACCAAATATACGTATTTTTTTGTGTTTTTTTTTTGATAAAACGGCATAATCAATATTAAATACATTATCATGAATAATATTTATAGAAAGATTTTTTAATATATGATGTTTTTTTAAAAAAGTTACAAAACGATGATCAATTTCAATTAATGTAATATTAGTATTGTAATAAGTCATAGGTATAGTTAAAGCACCTAAACCAGGACCGATTTCAATAAAATAATTGTTTTGTATAGGGTTAATTGTAGTAATAATTTTCTTAATTATATTAGTATTTTTTAGAATATGTTGTCCATATTTTTTTTTAAAAAGTATTTTCATATATTTTTATGGGAATCTATAAAATTTAGCTATTGCAGCAGTGTAAAATAAATGTAATGTGTATATTAAATTGTATATAGTATGTATTTATTTAAATTAATAATAATGTTATAAAATTAAACAAGTATATAAATATATAATCTTACATTCATTATTTTAACATATAAAATTTATTATAATTGCTTTATAATACATATTTTTAATTAAATAATAACAATATTAATATTAACACTTTATTCATAAATATATTAAATAGTTTTTTTACAAAATACTTTTCATATATAATTTTATATATAAATAAAGAATTTTAATTTCATTAAAATATAATATTGATTATAATATTAAAGTTATTGTTAATATAATATGAGATTGAGGATAATAATGTCATATTGGGGGAGATTAATAGGTTTTATTATTGGTTTAATGACTAGTGGTAATTTTTTACATGTATTATTTTATACTAGTATAGGATATTTATTTGATAAATTTTTTATTATACATGCTGAATGGTATAATAATAATTATACAATTAATCATAAAAAAACATTTATACAAATAACTTTTGAAGTTATGGGTTATATTAGTAAATCTAAGGGCTTTGTAACTAAAAAAGATATTATTATTACGACAAATATAATGCAACAATTACATTTAAATGATCGTGATATTATTTTAGCACAACATTATTTTAATCATGGTAAACAAATAGATTATCCATTAATTCATAAATTAAACTGTTTATATTATAAATTAATTGATCAACAAAACTTATTACATAAATTTATTTTTATACAAGTACAATTGGCTTATGCTAATCATTACTTAGATCCAAAAACAGAACAAATATTACGCATTATTTTTAGAGAATTACATGTTTCATATCATGAAATGAATAATATATTTGATAATATATATTCTAGAAACTTCTTTTCACAAAAAAATAATTATCAATATAATCATTTTTCTCCAAAAAATACAACTACAGAACTAATGCAAGCATATAAAACATTACAAGTAAATCAAAATGATAGCATGTTAATTATAAAAAAAAAATATTATAAATTAATGAGTAAATATCATCCAGATAAATATATGTCACAGAAATATTCTTTAAAAGAATTAGAAGCAGCAAAAAGAAAAACACAAAAAATACAACATGCATATAATATAATTAAAAAATACAAAAAATAAAGAATAATATTATTAAACAAAATATTTATAAAATAATAACGATCGCACTAACATATTCTTTTTCATCTGTAATTGTTACATGTGTTTCAAAATATTTTTTCCTTGTTTGTATGATATGTAATGCTTGATTATATAATTTTATTGTTGGACAACCATATTTATCATGATTAAGTTCAATATGTTTAAAAAAAATACCTTTAGTGAAACCTGTATGTAATGCTTTTACAGTTGCTTCTTTTGCCGCAAAATGTTTTGCTAAAAAATATGTTTTTTTATTTGAACATTTATAATACTGATATATTTCATTAGTTGTTAAAATTTTTTTTGCAAATAAATCATTGAAACGTAATATAATCTTTGTAATACGTGTAACATGTACTATATCCATGCCTAATCCTAAAATTTTCATTATTTTTTTACTCATAAAAATATCATTTCTGTTTAACATATAGATTTACAATAACTTTTTTATCAAAATACATACATATATTATTCTGCGTTCTTAAAGTAATTGATTTAATTTTTTGTCCATGATGTCCTATAATAATTTTTTTGTGTGTGTTTGTTTGGATGAAAAGTATTGCTGTAATTTTCTGAAAAATATTTTTATTAATATTGATTATATCATTTAAATAAATATTTATTTTATATGGTATTTCTTTATGTAAATAAAATAAAAGACTTTCTCTAATTATTTCAATTATTATCGAGACATTATTTTGATTAGTAATTGTATGATATGGATAAAAATGTTCTTTATTTGGCAAATTATTACATAAAAAATGATTAATATGACTTACATATAAAAATTTTTTAGCAGAAATTATAAATATTTCAGTAAAGCTTATTTTGTGTTGTATATAACGTATATATGGCAATAGAATTTTTTTGTGATTAATAAGATCAATTTTATTAATAATAATGATAGTAGGAATATTAGTATTACATGTAATCTTAATGATATTATCTTCTATTGAATCCCATTTATCACGATCTAACATTAATAAAACATAATTAAAATTATTTTTATTATTCTTAAATAATTGTATAAGATATTTATAATTAGTAGTATAAGTAATACCGGGAGTATCTGTATATTCTATTTGATAATTATGTTTATGATATATACCAATAATATTAGAACGAGTAGTATTTATCTTATGTGATACAATAGAAATTTTTTTATTGATTAATTGATTTATTAAAGTTGATTTACCAACATTTGTACGTCCAATAATTACTATACGACCATAATACATACATTTATTATGTACCAATAATTTGCTCCTTATTTAGAATAAATTAGTAATTTATTTTTTTTCTATTCCTAAATGTATTAAAGCATATTCAGCCGCAGATTGTTCAGCTTTACGACGACTAGAACCAATTCCTATAATAATTTTAGAAATTCCATTAATTTTACATTGTATAAAAAATTGTTGATTATGTATCTCGCCATTAATTTGGATAATAAAATAACATGGTAAAGGTAAATGTGATCTTTGTAAATATTCTTGCAATCTTGTTTTAGGATCTTTTTGATTATGACCAGGAATAATATTGTTTAATCTGAATTTGTACCAATATAAAATAATTTTTTCTACTATTTTAATATTACTATCTAAACAAATACTACCAATTAATGCTTCAATAGTATCTGCTAGTATAGATTCTCTATCATAACCGCCATTTTTAAATTCTCCAGGACCTAAAAACAAATATCGACCTAATTTAAAGTCTCTTGCAATACTTGCTAAAGTATCTCCACGTACTAGTGTTGCACGCATACGACTCATATTACCTTCATTAACATTAGGAAATTGTTTATATAAAGCTTTAGCTATAATGTAACTTAAAATAGAATCTCCTAAAAATTCTAATCTTTCATTATGTTTACTACTAGCGCTACGATGTGTTAAAGCTTGATACAACAAATTTTGGTGTTGGAAAATATAACCTATTTTTTTTTGTAATTTATTTATCATAATTAAATTATATTTAAATCTATATGTAAAACATTATCTTAGTTAATAATTTTAAATATACGGTTTAAGCTAGTTCCTATTGGCCATTTATTATGTTCTTTATGTATATTAAATAAAACATATTGTGCTTGTCCTAAAATATCCTTTTTATTTATTAAACCCCAATAACGACTATCATAACTATCATCTCTATTATCTCCCATAACAAAATAATTTTCTGGAGGTATAATCCAAGAATAATAAGTATTATGAAAATGATAATATGTTTTTAAATGATCATTAATAATTTCTGGCAGCAATAAAATTATGTGTGCGCGTTTATTTATTATTTCCTTGTATTCTAAAAATTTTAATGTTTTAAAAATATTTTTAAAAAATGTTTGTTGTTTTAACGTATTGTGTGGAGATAATAAAAAATTATATTTTATAATAGATGTTAAGTGATATTGTCCTTTTTTCATAGTATATAGCATAATTTGCTTGCTATATTCATTATAAATGATTTTATCACCTGGTATTCCAATAATTCTTTTAATAAAATGTATTTTTTTATTTTTAGGATATTGGAAAACTACAATATCACCTCGCTGAGGTATTTTATTTTGGATTAACAATTTATTATTAAAAGGATTATGTATTCCATAAATAAATTTATTTACTAAAATAGTATCGCCTATTAATAAGTTAGGCAACATAGAATCAGACATGATATAACATGGTTCATATATAAAAAATCGTACAGAAAAAAATAATATAACAATGATAAAAAATAAATTTACCTCTTTTTGCCAAAAGTTATTTTTGTGATTTAAACGATAATAATACAAACTTGTATGTTTTTTAAAAAAAAAGTTATATAAAGTGGATATAATATTATATATCCAAATAATACCCATAATATATAGACTATATGTTAATATTTTTATAAATATATTCATGATATGTTTTACTATAAAGTATGTTTATTTTTTAATATTTAATACTGCTAAAAATATAGATGAAGGTAGTAAAATATTTCCAATATTTTTCATACGTTTTTTACCTATTTTTTGTTTTTGAATTAATTTTTTTTTTCTACTAATATCTCCTCCATAACATTTAGCAATAACATTTTTACGTAACGGTTTAATATAAGTACTAGCGATAATTTTAGTACCTACAGCTGCTTGTATTGTAATATCAAATTGTTGTCTCGGAATTAAATTTTTAATTGTATTTATTAAAATATGACTAAAAGAATTTATTTTTTCTTTATATATGATAGTTGTYAAAGAATCAATACGTTTTTTGTTAATCAAAATATTTACACATGTAATATTAGTAATTTTAAATTTAATAAAATAATAATCTAATGAAGCATATCCTTTAGTAATAGATTTTAATTGGTCAAAAAAATTTACAATAACTTCCGCCATAGGTATTTCATATACTAACATAATATGTTTAGTATGATAAACAATATTTATTTGTATTCCATGTTTACTAATACATAATT
Source organism: Enterobacteriaceae endosymbiont of Macroplea mutica (assembly GCF_012571345.1). Lineage (GTDB taxonomy): Bacteria > Pseudomonadota > Gammaproteobacteria > Enterobacterales > Enterobacteriaceae. The sequence continues at coordinate 174,359 of NZ_CP046218.1, forward strand.
TTATAATATTCCCGATATATTTGATAGGAGTAAATATTTTACATTTTACAATAGGTTCTTTAATATTATGAATATGATATAATGGTGGGAATTTTGCAGGATTATTTTCATAAATAACTTGTTTATTGTTCGTTTCAATTTGATATGTTACTGTTGGTGTAGTAATAATAATTTCTATACTATATTCACGTAATAAGCGTTGTTGAATAATTTCCATATGCAGCAATCCTAAAAATCCACATCTATAACCAAAACCTAAGATTTCAGAATTTTCTGGTTCAAATGTTAAAGATGCATCATTAAGACTAAGTTTCATTAATGCATTACTAAACATTTTATAATCATCTGTTGTTATAGGAAACAATCCCGCAAAAACTTTTGGAGTACTTTTTTTAAATCCTGGTAAAATGTGTAAAGATCTTCGTAAACATAATGTTATAGTACCTCCAATAGGTACTTCTAAAATATTTTTAGTGCCTAATACAATCCAACCTACATCTCCACAACATAATTGTTTTAATACTATCTTTTTAGGAGTAAAAATACCTAGTTGTTCTGCATAATATATTTTATTAGTATTCATAATAATAATTTTATTTTTTTGAGCTATAATGCCATTTTTCATACAAATTAATGCAATAACACCTAAATAATTATCAAACCAAGAATCAATAATTAATGCTTGTGCAGGTGACAATATATTACCCGAAGGACACGGAATATTATTAATAATTTCATGTAATATATTTTCTATACCTAAACCTGTTTTTGCAGAACATTTTAAGTATGGCGGTTGTGTTATATTGCCTATAATTTCTTCTATTTCCATCTCAATTTTATTTATATCTACAGTTAATAAATCAATTTTATTAATGATAGGTATAACAGTTAATCCCATATTAATGGCTATATTATAATTTGATAAAGTTTGTGCTTCAATACCTTGACCAGCATCAATTAGTAATAAAGCACCTTCACAAGCAGCAAGAGAACGAGAAACTTCATAAGAAAAATCAACATGTCCTGGCGTATCAATAAAATTTAATGTATAATTTTTATTGTGTAAGTGATAGTATAAAGTCACACTTTGTGCTTTAATAGTAATACCTCTTTCTTTTTCTAATTCCATCGTATCTAATACTTGAGATTTCATTTCATATTTGGATAAACCATTACATAATTCTATTAAACGATCTGATAATGTTGTTTTACCATGATCTATATGTGCAATAATAGAAAAATTTCTAATATTTTTCATAAATTTATATTTATATTAATCACTATTATAAGCTTTATGCTAAAGATATCATGTTTATTTTGATATACCTTTATATTTTAATAAAGACTGTATATTTATGTTACGTCCACGAAATTTTTTAAAAACCTTTAAAATGTTTTCTGAATTACCTGTAGATAAAATTTCTTTTATAAACTTCTTACCTATAACAGGATTTATTAATCCATTTTGTTTAAAATAATCAAATATATCTGTTGCTATTTGTTCTGACCATAAATAACTATAATAACCAGCAGCATATTCGTTACCAAAAATATGACTAAAACTATTTAAAAATTTGTTCCATTTTGGCATAGGTGTAATTGTAACAATATCTTTTTTAATTATTTTAATTAAATTTAAAATAATTTCTTTATTGATTTTATCATATTTTTCATTATGTATTATTATGTCTAATAAACTGAGTTCTATTTGTTTCATCATAGATAAAGATATGTTATATTTTTTTGTTGCAACTAATTGTTTAATCATATGCATTGGCATTGATTGCTTGCTTTTATAATGTTGAGAAATTAATGCAATGATTTCTGGTTCCCAACACCAATATTCCATAAACTGACTTGGAAATTCTACTATATCTAAAGGAATGGCATTAATTCCAGAAATATTAGGAATATTAATTACAGACATAATATGATGTAAAGCATGTCCACATTCATGAAATAAAGTTATAACATCATAATGATTTAATAATATATGTTTATGTGTATATATAAAATTACAATTGACATATGCTATAGGATATTGTAACACACTATTTTGTTTGAGCATTCTATTTTGGTAAATATCCATCCAAGCACCATTTTGTTTTTCTGGACGTGTATATAAATCAAAATAAATACTACCATATAATTTATGATGAGTATTATATACATTAAAAAACATAACTTTATTATTCCAAGTATCGACTATTTTTTTTTTAAAAATTAAACCATATATTTTATATAATAAATTAAACATGCCATCCATAACTGCATTTATAGGGAAATAAGATTTAATAATATTAAAATCAATATTATATAAATAAGACTTATATTTTTCAGTGAAAAACATTACATCCCAAGGTTTTATATTGACAATATTAAATTTTTCTTTAACAAATAATTTCAAATCTTGTACTTCTTTTTTTGCAGGTATTTTAATTAATTGAACTAATTGTTTTAAAAAATGCAAAACATGACATACTTTTTTTGCAGATTTATTATCTATAGATTTAATAGCATAAGTATTATAGCCTAATAATTGTGCTAATTTATAGCGTAATGATAATTCTTGTATAATAATAGGAAAATTATCCCATTTACTATTTTTAATATTAGATGCTCTTGTTGTATAAGCATAATATATATTTTTTCTTAAATAATGATTAGTACTATACATCATAATATTAATATAAATAGATTCTTCTAAAGTTATAAGATAACCTTTTTTTTGAATATATTTGGCTGCTTTTTCTTTAAAAGACTCGATAATATTTTTAGGTATACCTTTTAATGTATCTTTGTCGGTAGTATAATATTGCCAATCATTTGTGCTATCTAAAATATTATTATTAAATGTAATTTGTAAAACCGATAATTTTTTTATAATATATTTATATACTTGATAATCTTTATATGTTAAAAGAATGCCAGATAATTTAAAATCACGTAATATATTTTTGATAGATGTTTGTTGTAAAAAATGAATTTTATTACTAATAATAATATTATTTTGAATTATTAAATATATATTGTATATTTCTTTATTATGAAAGAACCATAAGTGATAATTTGTAATTATTTGAGTTATTTGATTATGTATTAAACGTAATTCGGGAGTACTTGTTACACAATTTAAATGATTAATAATAGAAATAATACGATTTAAATATTCGTTTAATTCTAAAATTGGTTGGCAAAAATTTTCCCAAGTATATTTACCGGAATATTTTTTTATTAAATTTGTAATTACATTACGACAGTTTCTAGTAATATCATTAACTGCAGGTATCATATGTTCATATTTTATGATACTAAATGGAGGCAATATAAAATGAGATAATAAAATATTTTTCATGCTTTATTCTCTATATTTTTATACAAAAAATTAAGATATTTATTATCCTTTAAGAGTATAGTAAATACACTCATTTTTATATATTAATCTTTGTAATATTCATTTAAAATTTTTTTGTCTTATAATTTCAAATAGAAAAATACCAGTGGCTACTGAAACATTTAATGAGTTAATTTTTTCTGATAATGGTATTTTACATAAAATATCACATTGTTTTTTTATAGATTGACGTATACCTTTATTTTCAGAACCAACAATTAAACATATAGGATATTGTAAATGATAATCATATATTATTGTATTACTATGTCCATCAGCTCCTATAATATTAATTTTATATTTTTTTAATAAAACAATTATATTATTAATGTTACTAACATAAATGATAGGAATCATATGTATTGCACCACAAGAAATTTTAGTAACCACTGAATTTATTTTAGCAGAAGAATGTTTTGGCAAAATAATGATATTAACTTTAGCAGCAACTGCACTTCTTATGCAAGCACCAAGATTATGTGGATCAGTAATATTATCTAAAATTAAAATTAAAGGTGATGTTATTTTTGTTAATAAAGATGTTATATGATTTTGATGATAATATAATTTTTGAGTAATATAAGCTATTATACCTTGATGAACATGATTATTAGTTTGTTTGTCCAACCATGTTTTACATACTTTTTTAGTAGTAATATCATATTTTTTTATATAGTAAAATAATTCTGCAATCTGTGTAGTATGTTTCCGATTTTTAGAAATAAAGATCCTTTTGCAAGATAATGGATTATATTTTAAGAGATTTATTATCGGATGTATACCAAAAATTACTTGTTGCATAATATTTATTAGCAATAACTAAAATATTTTATATATTACCATAAATTTTTATTTTTATAAAATTTTTATTTTTATAAAATTTATTAATAACATAAATATGTAATAAAAAATAATTATTATATTAATTGTTTATCTACTAATTTGGCTATCGTATTATATATCATATGTTTATTAGAACTATTTAACCATGTTACATTATCCCATTTTTTTAACCATGTCATCTGTTTTTTAGATAGATATTTTGTCATTAATATAGTTTCATTTAGCATAGTTTGAAAATTAATTTTATTTTTAATAAAATGGAACATTTGTTTATAACCAATACAACGCATAGCTGGATAGTCATATTGTAAAACATTATTGTTTATTAACGATCTAACTTCTTGTTCAAAACCTAACTCAATCATATTAATAATTCTATTATGAATTGCTTTAAATAATTGTGTTTGATCATAATATGTTATTGCAAATTGATGTATAGGATATGGTATATTTAAGTTCGGAATTTTAATTAATGTACTTAATGTTTTGCCTGTTATAAAAAATATTTCTAATGCTCTCATAATCCTTCTTATATCATTATAATGTATTTTTTTAGCAGAAATGGGATCTATAATATTTAACATATCATAATGTGTATAAAATTTATTATTGATAATTTGTTTTGTAATTAAATTTTGTATATGGATAGAAGATTTTGGTATCATAGGTGAAATAGAATACATTAATCTATAAAAATAATACATAGTACCACCAACTAATAATGGTATTTTCCCTTTTTTAATAATATTATGTATTAGCTGAATAGCATCTTGATAAAATTCGTAAACAGAATATTGTTGGCATGGTTCTCTAATATCAATTAACCAATGTTGACAATAAAATTTATTATTTTTATTGGGTTTAGCTGTGCCAATATTCATTTCTTTATAAATTAAAGAAGCATCTACACTAATTAATTCTATCGGTAATGTATGTGCTAATTTCATAGCAATTTCAGTTTTATGAGATGCTGTTGTCCCCATTAAAAAAATAACTATAGGATTTATTTTATTTATATGTGTATTCATATTTTAATTGGTAAAAATAATTTTTTTATAAAATGTATACTAATATCAGTCATTAAAATTTCATATTCTACTAATAAATTAATAATATCATCATATTGCCAAATTTTATTATTATAATATATATAATTTATTATCCAAAATTTTATTGTATTACAAGTAAAAATTGTTTGTGTAGATATATAATCTAATAAAGCTAAAAGTATTTTTTTTACAGAAATTTTTATTAAAAAAATAGGACAAGCAATAATATTTATTTGATATAAAACAATACTGTTTTGTTGAAAAATAAACCCTAACATCACTAAATATTGTTTAATTTTAGTAAATAGTAAATATTCATAACTAGACAATAGAATAGTAATCATAGGATTGTACAATTGTTTACGAATATTAATTTCTATTAAATTTTTATTAAAAATATTATAAAATAATAATGCTACTATATCTTTAATAACTAATTTATATAAATTATTTTTTTGTACTATTATTAAATAAATATTATTTATAATTAATAAAAATTTACCAAAATTTTTAAAATGATATACAGGTTTTGTGTCTAAAAACACAAGATTTTTTTTTGAAATTTTAGTTGAAACATTTTTTGTTATCTGATTAATATTTTGATTAATAAATACATTTTCTAAATCATGAGATGTAAAATATGTTGTATTTTTTAATGTAATTTTTTTATTAATTAAATTTTCTTTATTTGTAATAATTTTTAATATACTTTGTAAGATTAAATCATATATATATTCTATATTATAGAATAAAATATCTGTTTTTTGCGGATGAATATTAATATTTATATTTTTAGATTGAATATTTAAATATATAACATAAGAATATTGTTCATTTGTAATATTATTTTGCAATAACACTGATTTAATAGTTCTTGAAATAAACTTATTATATATAATTCTTTTATTAACAAAAATATACTTTATAGATTTTTTTGTATTCAAACTTAAAAAACCATATAATTTCATATTATGAAGTTGGTGAGATATATTTAATTGATTATAAAGACATTCTTTTCCACAAATTATTTTTATCCGTTTTATATAAGATAAATTATTTGTTACCTTTTCAAAATTGTAAATAATTTTGTTATTATAATAAAAAATGATGTGCGTGTCTAATGATATTAAAATGATACCTTTAATAATATTTTTAATATGAAAAAATTCTATTTGTTCATTAGAAAAAAAAATTTTTTTTACCGGCATATTAAAAAATAAATTTGATACTAGTACAGTTGTGCCTTGTGGATGTGCAATAGGATTGATAAAAATTTTGTTACTGCCAACATCTTGAGTATATAATTTCCAACCTACTAACTGTGTACAAATATTTGATCGTATTTCTATTTGCGATACTGTTCTAATACTAGCTAATGCTTCACCACGGAAGCCTAATGTATAAATATTATCTAAATCATCAATATTTTTAATTTTACTAGTTGTATATTTCTGTAAACATAATAATAAATCATCTTTATTCATACCAATACCATTATCATATACTTTAATAGTTTTTAGACCTCCTCTTTCAACATTAATTTTAATATATGAAGATTTTGCATCAATACTATTTTCTATCAGTTCTTTTATAATAGAAGCCGGTCGTTTTATGACTTCACCAGCAGCAATTTTATTAATAATTTCTGAAGATAAAATTTTAATAGAAGACATATATAAATCATTTATTTTTGTTATATATTGTAATTATAAATGTTAGCGGGAAACGAGATTCGAACTCGCGACCCCAACCATGGCAAGGTTGTGCTCTACCATACTGAGCTATTCCCGCATAATATATTTTATACAATATAAAGCTATATAATATAAAGCTATACGGTCTATCATAAAATCATCTATATGTTATTGTCAATATTTTTTATTTATTTAAAAATAAATTTTTTATAAAATTGTAATTCTCTTATAGATTCATATATATCATCTATAGCTCTATGTTGTTGTTTTTTTTTAAATTTTATAAAAACATCCGGATACCATTGTTTAATAATTTCTTTAAAAGAACTAACATCAACATTACGATAATGAAAGTATTTTTCCAAAYAAGGCATATATTTTGATAAAAATCTTCTATCTTGATATATACTATTACCACACATTGGTGATGTGTTTGGTGGGATATGCATTTTTAAAAAATTTAATAACAAAATTTCTATTTGTAGTTCATTTAGTGTACTGTGTTTAACTTTATCAATTAAACCATTATTTGCATGCATATGATAATTCCATGAATTCATATGATTTAAAATTTTATCTTTTTGATATATAATATAAGTAATACCTGGATAAAGTATTTTTAAATTAATATCAGTAATAACAACTGCAATTTCTAAAATACGATCTATATTAAGATTTAAACCAGTCATTTCTAAATCTATCCATATAAACATATTATAATAATCCTTATATATTACTGTATTTTATATTATAAAATTTAATTTTTTTAACTATTTTTATTGGTATAAAAAATACATATAAATAACTGTATATAATAAAATTTTTATTTATAAACTAATACTTTTTATAATATTATAAATAATAGCATGAACAAATTTTATAACATATATTTATAAATATAAATAATATTAATCATAATGTTTTTTATTTTAATTAATCAATGATTATAATATTATCTAATATGATAATTACAGCAAACAATCATAATTATATTAAAAAAGTTTTAAGATTAATATTTATACAAAAACTTTTTATTTAATATTTGGCTTTTGAAACATATATAATATGTTTTATATCTATAATAATCATATCTCCAGTATTGATAAAATGAGGTACTTTTATAAGTAAACCATTACTTAATTTAGCTTGTTTTGTACCATTATTAATGGTATGTTTTTTATTAATAGTCTGAGTATGTAATACACTAAGTGTAATATGTTTAGGTAAAGTTAAAAATATAGGCTGTGAATTCCAAAAAGTAATATAATAATAACATTGTGGTAATAACCATTTATATTTGTTTTGTACAATGTTTTTAGATAGTATAACTTGTTCAAAATTTTTATTAGACATAAAATAATAAAAAGTATGATTTTCATCATATAAATAAATAAATTTATTTTCAAAAATATCAGCTGTATTTAAAATATAAGTTGCTTTAAAAGTTTTATGAATAAGTTTTTCATTAATTAAATTTCTCATTTTGATTCTAACAAAAGCTTGTCCTTTACCAGGTTTTACAAATTCATTTTTTTCAATTATATATGGTTGTTGTGCAAATATAAACTTCATTCCCACTTTAAAATTATTACCAAAATAATGTGTCATTATATTCTTTTCTCATATATATTTTTTATATATACATATATTACTATATGTATATACTACATATAGTAATGATCAAAAATATAATTTTTTTATTAAATATTCATAGTTATTATACTATTATAAAAATTATTTATATAAATTAAAATATTATTATTGATATTTTATGTACATAAATTATTTATATTAGCAAAATATATTATATTTATAATAAATATATAAAATAATATTTAATTTTTTTATTATATATATAAGGTATCTAATTTATTATATTGAAAATTTTGCGAGGGAAATAACGTTATCATTTATATAATAAGTTATAAGCCATATCACATTAAAATTATTCATATAAATATAAAGTAATAATTATTATATTTTAAAAGTATGACCATCGTAATAAATACAATATAATAAGATCAAAATATCTTAGATAAAGCACCAGACTATAAACATAATTATTATAAATATTAAATACTATATTAATAATGTATGACTAATATTACTAAAATATTTTAGTACTAAATTTAAATAATGAAAATACATATATGTCTAACAAAATTTATTTCATAACACAGATAAGAACTGTGTTCATTATACAAAACACAGTTCTTATCATTATATCAATCATTATAAATATTTATTTAATATCGTAAAAATGATGTAATATATATTACATCATACCACCCATACCACCACCCATACCACTTCCTGGAGGAGTATTATTTATTTCTGATTTTTCATCTTTTGGCAAATCAGTAATCATACATTCAGTTGTAATCATTAATCCTGCAACAGAAGCAGAATATTGTAATGCTGATCTTGTTACTTTAGTAGGATCTAAAATACCAAATTTAATCATATCACCATATTCTTCACTAGCTGCATTATAACCATAATTACCATGACCATCTTTAACATTATTAGCTACAACAGAAGGTTCTTCACCAGAATTAGATACTATCTGACGTAATGGCGCTTCCATAGCTCTTAAAGCTACTTTAATGCCCATATTTTGATCTTCATTTTGTCCTGTAAGATGTACTAATTTTGCTGCAACACGTACTAAAGCAACACCACCACCTGCAACTACTCCTTCTTCAACAGCTGCTCTAGTCGCATGCAATGCATCTTCTACACGCGCTTTTTTTTCTTTCATTTCTACTTCTGTAGCTGCACCAACTTTTAATACTGCTACACCACCAGCTAATTTTGCTACTCTTTCTTGTAATTTTTCACGATCATAATCAGATGTAGCTTCATCTATTTGTTGTCTAATTTGTAATACTCGGCCAGAAATATCAGCTTGTTTGCCCATTCCATCAATAATAGTTGTAGTATCTTTATTAATCACAATACGTTTAGCTTGGCCTAAATCATCTAATGTTGTTTTTTCTAATTCTAATCCTATTTCTTCAGAAATAACATTACCACCTGTGAGAATRGCAATATCTTGTAACATTGCTTTACGACGATCACCAAAACCAGGAGCCTTCACAGCTGCAACTTTTACAATACCACGCATAGTATTAACTACTAAAGTTGCTAAAGCTTCTCCATCCACGTCTTCAGCAATAATTAATAGAGATTTGCTAGATTTTGCAACGGTTTCTAATATAGGTAACATTTCACGTATATTTGATAACTTTTTATCTACCAATAATATATATGGATGTTCTAACTCTACAGTACCAGATTCAGCTTTGTTAATAAAATACGGTGATAAATACCCTCTATCAAACTGCATTCCTTCTACAACATCTAATTCATCTTGTAAACCACTACCTTCTTCAACCGTAATTACACCTTCTTTACCTACTTTACCCATAGCTTGCGCAATTAAATCACCAACAGTTTCATCAGCATTAGCTGAAATAGTACCTACTTGCGCTATAGATTTAGAATCAGAACAAGGCACAGATAATACTTTTAATTCTTCTACAGCAGCAATAACAGCTTTATCAATACCCCTTTTTAAATCCATAGGATTCATACCAGCTGCAACAGCTTTTAAACCCTCTGTAACAATAGCTTGTGCTAAAACACTAGCAGTAGTTGTGCCATCACCTGCTGCATCATTAGCTTTAGACGCTACCTCTTTTACCATTTGAGCGCCCATATTTTCAAACTTATCTTCTAATTCAATTTCCCTTGCTACAGTCACACCATCTTTAGTAATAGCAGGAGCACCAAAAGACTTATCTAAAACTACATTACGTCCTTTAGGACCTAAAGTAATTTTCACGGCATCTGCTAATATGTTCACACCACGTAACATTTTAACACGGGCATCATTACCAAATTTTACATCTTTCGCTGACATTTGATATATCCTTAAATTAACATTAATATGAAGGTAAATAAACTTTAAATGTTATTTATCATAATCTTTTATATTACTACTTCACAATAGCTAAAATATCACTTTCAGACATTATTAAAACTTCATCATTATCAATTTTTTCAGTTTTAACACTATAACCATCATTAAATATTACTACATCACCTTTTTTTACATCCAAAGGTTTAACAGTACCATTATCTAATATGCGTCCTTTCCCTACGGCTAATACTACACCACGAGTAGATTTACCAGCAGCAGTACCCGTTAAAACAATACCACCTGCTGATTTAGATTCAACTTCTTGACGTTTAACAATAACACGATCATGCAATGGACGAATATTCATTTTTAGGTATTCTCCTATCATAACTACGTAATTATTTTAATATAAAAATATAATGTTTTACTAAGTAACGTGTCCAAGAGATGAGGACAGATATACACTGTTTCAAGTCTTTACAAATAAAATTTTTATTTTAACGCATATTATTTTTATAAAAAATATTATTTATTAATATTATTTGTGAAATATAATAAATATATTACTGGTTTTTACATAAAGGGAAAAAATGTTTATTATTGAATGCATTATATTCATTATCATTATTTATTTAGGTAAAAAAACAGGAGGTATAGGATTAGGATTATTTAGTTGTGTAGGAGTTTTAATATTAACATTATGTTTTAATCATAAAATTGGTAGTATTCCATTAGATGTCATAGCAATTATATTATCTGTAACGATTATGATTTCTATTTTATATTTATCAGATGGTATTAATTATTTAATTTATTATGTAAATAAGTTGCTAATACAACAACCTAAGTATATTATTATAGTAGCTCCTATAATAACATATTTTATCACATTAATTACAGGAACTAGTTACACGGCATTATCTATTTTCCCGGTTATTATGCATATTTCTAAAAAAAATAACATACAACCTGTATATCCATTGTCAATATCTGTAGTAGCATCACAAGTAGCTATTATTGCTTCACCAATATCTGCTGCTTTTATATATTTTTCTAAAATATTAGAACCATTTGGTATTAATTATTTTATCTTATTGACTATCTTTATCCCTTCAACTTTTATAGCTGTTTTGTTAACTTCATTATTTACTAGTATTTGGTATAATTTTAATCATAAATATGATGTGACTAATATTACTTCATATAATGATATTGAAAAAAAAAAATTATTTAGTATAAAAGGTAAGTATTCTTTTATATTATTTTGTATTGGTCTTGGTACTATTTTGATATATAATGTTTTATGTAATATTTATAATATAAATAATAGTATTCCTAGAACTGAATCTATAATATTATTTATGTTAACTATATCATTAGTAATACATTTAGTTTGTCAAACGAATATCAAAAAAATAACACAAACTAAAATTTTTCAAATGGGCATAGAAGCTTGTATATGTATTATTGGAGTTGCGTGGTTTAGCGATACATTTATACATGCACATATGAATATTATAAAACTATATATTTTATATATTATACCATATAAACCTATTATATTAGTAATTACGTTACTTTTTATCACATCATTATGTTACTCACAAGCAGTTACTACAAGAGCAATTATTCCCTACTTAATTATTTTAGGTGTGCCTGTAAAAACTATTATTAGTATTTTTACAGCCGTTGCAGGAGTATTTATCTTGCCAACATATCCTACTATTTTATATGCAGTTGAAATAGATGATACTGGTTCTACTAAAATAGGTAAATATATATTTAATCATCCATTTTTAATACCTGGAATACTAATTATTGTAATATCTATCATAATAAATTTTATAATTATTCATTTTATGATTTAATGATAATAAAAAACATATTGACGAAAAATAGTATTTTTTGTTATGATAATAACAATGTAGCTTTGCATCGCCCGAATAGCTCAGTTGGTAGAGCAGTGGACTGAAAATCCCCGTGTCGGTGGTTCAATTCCGCCTTCGGGCATGATTAAATGATTTATATAAACTAAAAATTTTATAATATAAAAATATCATTTTTGTATGTATAAAGCATAACTTTTATGTTCTCTTAATATCTTGATATTAACATTATGCATAATGGTCATTTTAGCCATAATTTGTATTAAACAATATCGATTATAAGTAGAATAATATATAGCTAAAATATAACCATTGATTATATGATGTTTGTTTGTTAATTTATGTTGGCTGGTAATTATTAATCTATCGTTAATCATAGGTATAATATTTTCTATTTTTATTTTTATACTAAAAAGTTTGTTATTATTATAATTATGATTAGCCATATAAATTTTATTTATGATTTCTTGTCCTATATAACATCCTTTATGTAAATCTATAGCATGGAATTTATACATATTAATTTCTTGTGGAATAAATTTTGCAAAATTATGTTTATCAATAATAGGATAACCCATTTGACAAAATAATTTTATATCATAATTATATGCAAGAGAAATTTTATGATATTTAATATATGAAGATATATTATTTATATTATTTACAATAATAATTGTAAAATATTTATTATGTGATATAGTACGTATTTTTAATACGATATTCTCTTTATCAATAAATAAAGAAGTTTTATGTATAAAAGCATTTGAGTTTTGTAAAACTTTTAATAAAAAATTTCGAGTAGTATTATTATCAGCATATATGCCGACTAATGATTTAGTAGAACATAAAATCTGTATATCATACAAAAAAATATATTTTTTTATACTATTTAAATATATTTTAGCTATATTTTTCCTAATTATATAACCATAATGATTATGTTTATATTTAAAAATTTGCATATTAGTTAATAGTCTACCTTTTGAATTGCAATGACAAGAATATAAAAAATTTTTTTGGTCTGTTAAATGATTAATATTAATAGTAAGTTGATGTTGTAAAAATTTTTTACTATCTTTACCTTTAACAATAATTAAAATCCAATGATCTAATGGAATAAATTTTAATATAGTTTTCATATGTTATTTTTTAATTATATAAAAAATATTATTTTTTATATAATTAAAAAATAATATTTAGTATATTAATGGATGTTTTATAAAACACTAATTTCTATATAATAAATTACTATATTTGATTTCTAATTAATATATATTGAATGTTTTATGTAGTTCTTGTAATGCATATATTTTATTTTTTGTATAATTACTGACAATAGATGTAATTGTAGCAAACGCACTTTGAATAGTAGTATTAAAGTAAACATTATTTTGCAAAGCTGTAATACGTATTATTTTAGATTTTTGTATAGATTTTGGACTTAAAGCAGTAATAATAATATAATTATATCGTCTATTTTTAATATTATTAATAATATTTTTAGATATATTATCATGCACTACCATAACAGGTATATTATTTTGTTGTAATATTTTTGCAGTACCTGGAGTAGCTTCAATTGTATAACCATGTTTAATTAACTGTTTTGTTAAAACTAAGCTATATTTTTTATCTTGATTACTTAAGGATAACAATACAATACTGTTTAACTTATAAAGATCATTATTCATATGTAATATAATTTTAGAGAAAGCTTCTGCAAATGTCATGCCAATACCCATAATTTCACCAGTAGATTTCATTTCCGGGCCTAATATAGGATCAACACCATCAAATTTATTAAAAGGTAGAATTGATTCTTTAATAGCAAAATATTTTGGTATTATTTCTCGAGTAATATTTAATTGTGCTAAAGTATAACCAGCCATAACTAAAGCGCCTATTTTTGCTATTGGGACCCCAATCGTTTTAGAAAGAAAAGGAATAGTACGTGATGCACGAGGATTGACTTCTATTAAATATATTTGATTATTTTTTATAGCAAACTGAAGATTAATTAAACCACAGATATTAATTTTATAAGATATTTTACGTACTTGTTGTTTAATATTGTTTATTAATGATTGATTTATAGTATATGTTGGTACAACACAAGCAGAATCACCAGAATGTATACCAGCTTGTTCAATATGTTCCATAATGCCGCCGATAAAAACATCATTACCATCACAAATAGCATCAACATCTATTTCTATGGCATTATCTAAAAATTTATCTAACAAAACTTCAGTATGCTGAGTAATGTTTTGTAAAAAATATTGTTTTAATTCTTTTTTATTATATACAATTTGCATTGCTTGTCCACCTAATACATATGATGGCCTAACTATTACAGGATAACCAATAATATCAGATTGTATAAGAGCATTTTTAAGATTATGTACAATATAATTTGTTGGTTGTTGTAATTTTAAACTATGAATAATATTTTTAAATTTATCTCTATTTTCTGCTATGTCTATATTATTAGGTGTAGTTCCTAAAATATTAACTCCTTCTTGAGCAAGATATTTCGCAATATTTAACGGTGTTTGCCCGCCATATTGTACAATAACACCTTGAGGTTTTTCAATATTAATAATATCTAATATTTTTTCTATATTTAATGGTTCAAAATATAATTTATCAGAAATATCATAGTCTGTTGATACAGTTTCAGGATTACAATTAACCATAATTGTTTCAAAATTTTTTTCTCGTAATGCTAAAGCAGCATGTACACAACAATAGTCAAATTCAATACCTTGTCCGATTCTATTTGGTCCGCTACCTAAAATAATGATTTTTTTTGGATTATGAGTTACATAAGCTTCACATTCAGAACTATAAGTAGAATATATATATGCTGTATTAGTATCAAATTCTGCTGCACATGTATCTACTCTTTTATATACAGGATAAATTTTTTTATTATATCTTAAGGTTCTAATATTTTTTTCACATGTATGTACTAACTTAGCAATTCTCATATCAGAAAAACCTTTTTGTTTTAGAAAGCGAAAGAACTGTGTATTTTCTAAACCCTTAATTCCTAATTTAAGCACTTTTTGTTCAATGTTGATTAAATCTTGTATTTGATATAAAAACCATACATCAATTTTGGATAATTGATGTATTTTCATTAACGTTATACCAAATCTAAAAGCATCAGCAATAAATTGTATTCTATTTGGACCAGCATAAGATAATTCATATATAATTTTTTTAGTATTTGCATTATTTTGTATAAGAACTTTTGGATCAAAACCACTAATATTATTATCTAAACTGCATAAGGCTTTTTGTAAAGCTTCCTGAAAGTTAGTGCCAATAGCCATAACTTCACCTACAGATTTCATTTGTGTAGATAATCTATGATTGGTTTCATGAAACTTTTCAAAATTAAATTTTGGTATTTTTACCACCACATAATCTATAGAAGGTTCAAATGCAGCAGATATTTTATTATTGGTAATATCATTATTTAATTCATCTAATGTATAACCAATAGATAATTTTGCAGAAATTTTTGCTATAGGAAATCCTGTTGCTTTAGAAGCAAGTGCAGAAGAACGTGATACACGAGGGTTCATTTCAATAACAACTAATTTACCTGTTATAGGATTAACTGCAAATTGTACATTAGCTCCTCCTGAATTAATACCAATGTTTTTTATAATGCTAATAGCAGCATTACGCATAATTTGATATTCTTTATCAGATAAAGTTTGTGCAGGTGCTACTGTAATGGAATCACCAGTATGTATGCCCATAGGATCAATATTTTCAATAGAGCATATAACGATGCAATTACCATGTGCATCTCTTATCATTTCTAATTCATATTCCTTCCAACCTATTAAAGATTCATCAATTATTAATTCATGAATAGGCGATAATATTATTCCTTGTGTACAAATATCCGTAAATTCTTGCAAATTATATGCTATACCACCACCAGAACCACCCATAGTATAAGAAGGACGTATAATGCATGGATAACCTATTTTTTTTACAACATCTAATGCTTCTCGTAAATTATGTACTGTATAAGATTCAGCTATATTTAAACCTATTTGTTGTATAATCTTGTTAAAAATATTTCTATTTTCAGCACGATGAATGGCTTTAATAGTAACACCAATAATTTGAACGTTATATTTAGTTAAAATCTTTGTTTCATATAATTGCAATATGCAATTTAAAGCTGTTTGTCCACCCATAGTAGGTAAAATTGCATCTGGTTTTTCTTTTATTATAATTTTAGTAATTGTTTCACATGTAATAGGTTCAATATATGTGATATCGGCAAGGTCCGGATCCGTCATAATAGTAGCTGGATTAGAATTAATTAAAATTAATTTATATCCTTCTTCTTTTAATGCTTTACAAGCTTGTGTTCCAGAATAATCAAATTCACACGCTTGTCCAATAACGATAGGGCCTGATCCTATAATCAGAATACTTTTTATATCAGTACGTTTTGGCATATTTTATATACTCTTTTTTATTTTGATAGAACAATATTGTTGTATTAATTGTATAAAATAATCAAATAATATTGCAATATCATGTGGTCCTGGATTACCTTCAGGATGTCCTTGGAAACCAAAAGCAGGTTTATGCCGGTGATGTATACCTTGAATAGTTCTATCAAAAAGAGATATATGAGTAATATATAAATTTTTTGGAATATTATGTTTATCTATTGTAAAACCATGATTTTGTGTAGTAATAAATATTTTATTATTTAATAAATTTTTTACAGGATGATTACTACCATGATGTCCTACAAACATTTTTTTTATTTTAGCATTATTCGCTAATGCTAATAATTGATGTCCTAAACAAATACCAAAAATTGGTATATTAGTAGTAAGTATTTGTTTTATAGTATTAATAATATTAGTACAAGGTCTAGGATCACCAGGACCATTAGATAAAAAAATACCATCAGGATTTAAAGCCATAATTTCATTAAAAGAAGTAGTAGCAGCGACAATAGTAACATAACAACCACGATCTACTAACATGTTTAAAATATTATTTTTAATACCAAAATCATATGCAATAACATGCATCATATAATAATTATATCTTTTTTTTTGTAATTCAATTACATTGCGATCTATATTACTATGTATCCATGAATAATTTACTTTAGTAGTAACATGTTGTACTAAATTTTTCTTTATATATTTTTTTTTAAAAATATGAATTTTATCTAATATATTTTCTTTTTTATAATTATTATTGCCAGTAATAATACAACCATAATTGTTTTTTTTATTACGTAATAATCTTGTTAATTGTCGTGTATCAATATTAGTAATGGTAATAATATTATTTTTTTTTAAAAAAATATCTAATGTAGTATAACTACGATAATTACTAGCTATCATAGATATATTTTGTATTACTAATCCTTGTAAAAATATTTTTGATGATTCGTTATCATGTAGTGAAATACCTACATTACCAATATGCGGATATGTTAAAACAACAATTTGTTTATAATAAGATGGATCAGTAATAATTTCTTGGTATCCAGTCATAGATGTATTAAAAACAAATTCTCCTGTTACCATACCATCAATACCTATAGATTGACCTAAAAATTCGGTGCCATCTTCCATAATGAGACACGCTGTGTTTTTAAACAAAAACCCTCCTACTTATCAAAGTTATTATTTTTAATAAAAATTATATTAATCGTATTGTCATTAAAAATATCTTTTATATTGCAAAATGTGTAATAAGTATTTTAAAAAATAGAATAAAAATTATATGTTTTTTTAAAAATTACTATTTTAATAAATAATAAACAACATAATAATATTATTTAATATATTTTTGATATAAAGATATATTGTTATTTTTTACAAAATATTTCAGTATTTAATATGTATAAATATTTTTATTTTATAATAATTTCTCATACTCTCTTAACAATTAAGAGAGTAAAAAAATATTAAGATAATATCTTTTGTAAAGATTTCATATGAATCATATATTTACGTAAAATTATTCCTATTTTTTCAATAGGATGATCATGAATCTTATTCTGAATATGTAACAAAGTTATATTATTAACATTCATACTTAATTTTTTAATACCTAGATCTTCTCGTGTTAAAGTATCTATAAAATTTTGCAATAATGGTATTGCCCTATGAGTAAACAAATAATTACCATATTCAGCTGTATCAGATATAGTTTTATTCATTTCATATAATTTTTTTCTTTTTATGGTATTTGCTATTAGTGGTAATTCATGTAGTGATTCATAATATGCAGAAATATTAGATATGCCAGTTTCCGTCATAATTTCATATGCTAGTTCCACGCTMGCTTTAATAATAGCAACCATAAACACACCATGTTCAAAAACATATTGTTCTGTTAATATATTTTTTTCACTAACAATATTTTCAAAACTATGTTGTTGATACTGTTTTCTCCATGTTAATAAATTTATATCATTATTTTCCCAATCAGTTATCATGTTTTGTGAAAATGTTCCAGATATAATATCATCCATATGTATTTTGAACAACGGTTGTAATATTTTTTTTAATCGCATAGATAAGTAATATGCATGTATTTTACTCATATTATCTAATCGATCCATCATTAAACTTATTCCACCCTGTTTTAAGGCTTCAGTAATATATTCCCAGCCGTATTGAATTAATTGTGAAGCAGTTATAGGTTTAACATGTAGACTAATAAGTTTATCATAAAATATCATAGAAGCTGTTTGTAGCATACCACATAATACTGTTTGTTCACCCATCAAATCAGATTTAACTTCTGCAGCAAATGAAGATTCTAACACACCTGCTTTGTGACTACCTATAGATACAGCCCAAGCTTTTGCTATTTCTAAAGCATCATGATCATAATTATTATGAATAGCAATTAATGCTGGTACCCCAAAACCACGTTGAAATTCTTCTCTTACTTCTGTGCCTGGACATTTTGGTGCTACCATTATTATATTAATATTACTTGGAAATTGCTCGCCTTCTTCAATAATATTAAAGCCATGTGAATATCCTATTGTAACTTTTTTTTTTAATAAAGGTTTAATATTTTTAAAAACTTTTTTATGTTGTTTATCTGGTGTTAGATTAATAATTAGATCTGCATATGGTATTAGTTCTTGTATAGTTCCAACAACAAAATCATGTTTTTTTGCTCTTTGCCATGAAATATTTTTATATATAATCGCATTCCTTGTTAGAACATATGAAACATCTAATCCAGAATCTCTCATATTTAATCCTTGATTTAATCCTTGCGCACCACAACCAATAATAACAATTTTTTTATTTTTAAGAATTTTATTCCCTTGTTCAAATTCTTTATTTGTCATTAAACGCGATTTTTGCAATGTATTTAATTTTTCACGGAAGTTTAAAGTATTAAAATAATTATTCATAGATATAGCAACCTTCTATATATAGTACTGATAAACACTAATATATTTATCATAATAATAAAAATATTCTTTGTTTATTAAACATTATATAAATCAAAAATTTTTTATCAATAATGTTTTTATATAAAAACATTATCTAGCATATATTATTTATAGTACTTAAATGTATTAAGATCCCTAATAGCACCTTTATCTGCACTTGTTACGAAAGCAGCATAAGTTTGCAATGCAATAGAAATATTTCTTTTACGTTTTTTCGGGGTATAAGCTTTTATACCTCTATTTTTTTCTTTGTGTATTCTTTGAGTAATAACATCGTGAGATATTTTAAGATTAATAGTACGTTGCGGTATATTAATTTCTATTATATCATTATTTTCGATTAGAGCTATTAAACCATGATTTGCCGCTTCTGGAGATATATGTCCGATAGATAATCCTGATGAACCACCAGAAAAACGACCATCAGTAATTAATGCACAGTTTGTATCTAATCTCATAGTTTTTAGATATGATGTAGGATATAACATTTCCTGCATTCCTGGACCTCCTTTAGGTCCTTCATATCTAATAACTACTACATCACCAGGAATAATATGTTTATTTAAAATAGCTTTTACCGCATCTTCTTGACTTTCATATACTTTAGCTTTACCAGTAAAAATCATTAACTTGTTAGGGACACTAGCTGTTTTCACTACACAGCCATGTTTTGCAATATTACCATATAATACCGCTAAACCACCATCTTTACTAAAAGCAGAATCATAAGATCTAATACAACCAATTTTTCTATTTGTATCTAAATTATGAAAAAATTTGTTTTGTGAAAATGGTTGTATAGTTTTTATATTACCTGGCGCAGAAGAAAAAAAGTTTTTAATATCTTTATTATGTGTGATAGTAATATCATATTTCATTATTGTGTCATATAAAGTTACATTCATAATATTTTTTACAGTAGCATCTATTAAACCTATTTTATATAGTTCATTTAATAAACTTATAACACCGCCAGCTCTATGAAAATCTTCCATATAATATTTTTTTGTACTAGGTGATAACATACATAACCAAGGTACTTTTCTAGATAACATATCTATTTCTGATAAATTTAAAGATATTTTAGCTTCATGTGCTAATGCTAACATATGTAAAATAGTATTAGTAGAACCACCCATAGCAATATCCATTGTGATGGCATTAATAAAAGCTGATTTATTAGCAATATTACGAGGCAAAACATCAATATTATCTTCTTGATAATATTGATGTGTAATATTAACTATGGTTTTGCCTGCTAGCATACATAAGTTTTTGCGGTTTATATGTGTTGCTAATAGTGTACCATTACCTGGCAGTGCCAAACCTAGTGCTTCCGTAAGACAATTCATAGAATTTGCTGTAAACATTCCTGAACAAGAACCACATGTAGGACATGCATTATCTTCAATATTTTTTATGCTAGATTTAGAAAATTTTGTGCTACCTCCATATATCATGGCATCAACTAAATCAATTCTTTGTTCCTGGGAATTTATATATATTTTACCTGCTTCCATAGGACCCCCAGAAATAAAAACTGTAGGTATATTTAAACGCAAAGAAGCCATTAACATTCCAGGAGTAATTTTATCACAATTAGTAATACAAATCATGGCATCTACACAATGTGCATTAATAACATATTCTATAGAATCTGCAATAAGTTCTCTAGATGGTAAAGAATACAACATACCACTATGACCCATAGCTATACCATCATCAATAGCTATTGTATTAAATTCTTTTGCAATAGCACCATTTAAAGTAATTTCTTTAGAAATTATTTTAGCTATATCTTTTAAATGTATGTGTCCAGGTACAAATTGGGAAAATGAATTAACTATGGCAATAATAGGTTTATTAAAATCATCATTACGCATACCAGTAGCTTTCCATAATGCTCGAGCTCCAGACATATTACGTCCTTGTGTTGTTGTTGATGAACGATAAATGGGCATGATAATCTCGTTTTATAAGTAAAAAAGTATATATTAATATGTTTTAATTAATTTTAGTAAGTTTTAATATTTCTTGCTAATATATAAAAATAAATTTTTTTGTATTTTGTTTTTATATATATTATTTTACCTCTACTAATAATTACTATATTAGTAATTTTATGTATAAAATATTTATTATTATGATAAATATTTCATTTATTTAATAGTTCTTATACAACATAATTTTCATAAATAAAAATTGAAAACATACTGTAAGTGCAAAATACTATAATAAGTTATCATCCTAAAAAACAGTATATAAAACTAATACAATATGTTTTTTAATCATGAACATATTTTTGTTAATGCTTTAAAAAATAACATCTAAAATGATTTCATATATTTTTTTATAATCACTATATTCATGATACATGTCCCTACATATATACCAATTATAAAAATCATTTCTAATATTTTATATTATCATCATTATATGATTGCTATTATGTTTTATACCATTACTAAATTATCATATTATTTTTAATAATAATATTACTATAAAAACATACTAATCATGATATGATTAAAATAATCTTTAGTATTTACAATATTGATTCTTATTTTATTTATATGAAATAGAATTTTGATATATATTGCTGTTAAATAATATATTTTTATAAATTCATACGTAATATTAATGTGTTTACTAACAAAAAATTATGTAAAATAATAATGCATTTTTATATTATAAAAAACATATTTAATATAATTTGCATGATGTTAAACAATAAATATTTTATAAAGGATTATAACATAATCTCGGACTATGTAAAATAACAACACTATAATTAACTATGTATATTATAATATTCATTATAGATTATTTATATCGAATCATATCATTGTATAACTAAATTAAATTTGTTTTTTTTTATAAAAATTAAAATATTTGCTTATGTCATATTAAAAGATAAAAATGATATTTAGATTATTGGATCATGATATTTTTTACATCTATTAGTTTAGAAATTTGTTGTACTAATAAATGTATAGATTTATAGCTCTTAACTATAATATAAAAGATAATATTATTATCTTTTTTTATTGTATTCATATTTATAGAACATAATAAATATCCTCTATGACGTATAATCCGTATAATACGTTCAGTAATTTCAGGAATAATATTGGTGATTATATATAATTGATATTTTTTCATTTAATCATTCTCTATCATATTATCATTACTTTGTCCAGGTGGTACTAAAGGCCAAACATTGTCATTTTCATTGATTTTTACATGTAATATATAAGTATTTTTCACTGAAAACATTTTTTTTAATCCTAAATATATTTCAGATATTTTTTTAATACTTGAACCTAATATGTCAAAAGCACTAGCTAATTGTAAAAAATTAGGATTATCATTTAATATAGTCTCACTATATCTTTGGTTAAAAAATATTTGCTGCCATTGACGAACCATACCTAATCTTTGATTATCTAATAATACAATTTTAATAGGTAACTTTTTTCTTTTAATAGTATTTAGTTCTTGTATATTCATCATAAAAGAACCATCACCAGAAATACAAATTACTGTATGTTTAGGATAAGCTATTTGTGCACCAATAGCTGCAGGTAAACCAAAACCCATAGTTCCTAAACCACTAGAAGTAATAAATTTTCTTGGATGTTGAATATTAATATGTTGCGCAGCCCACATTTGATGTTGACCGACATCGGTAGTAATAATAGTATTCTTAGGCATTATTTTTGATAGTTTGTTTAAAAATATAGGAGCAAAAATTTTTGTATCATTACAATTATCATTATAATTCCAAGTATATTTTTTTTTTATTATGCTTACATAATTTAACCAAGATCTGATATTTTTAGGTTTGATCAATAAAGGGATGTAATCATTTATATCACCCAACAATTTTACATGTGCTAAACAAATTTTATCAAATTCTGCAGCATCAATATCTAAATGTATGATTTTAGCTTTATTAGCAAATGTTTTAATATCACCAGTAACGCGATCATCAAATCTAGCACCTATAGCAATAAGAAGATCACATTTTTGTACTGCAATATTTGCTGCTTGATTACCATGCATTCCTAACATACCTAAATAATAAGGATCATCATATAAAACTACACCTAAACCTTTTAGTGTTACTACGGTAGGTATTTTTGTATATTGGATAAATTGTCGGAGTATGTCTACGGCATTGCTTAGACTAACCCCTCCACCTATATACAATATAGGCATATTCGCTTGATATAACATTTTATTAACTTTATGTATGTCATTATTAATATAAAATGTTTTTTTATTTTTAATTTTAGTAGTTTTATGACTATTTTGTATAGCATTTATATTTTTAAATAATTGTATATCTTTCGGTATATCTATTAAGACAGGTCCAGGACGATTAGATAAAGCAATATCAAAAGATTGAGTTAGTATAGAATATAATGTTTTTGGATCTGTAATTAAAAAACTGTGTTTTGTACATGCTAAGGACATGCCTATAATATCTATTTCTTGAAAAGCATCGGTACCAATTAATGATAATGGTACTTGACCTGTAATAGCAATAATAGGAATAGAATCCATCATAGCATCTGCAATTCCAGTAAGTAAATTAGTAGCACCAGGTCCTGAAGTAGCTATGCATACTCCTATATTTCCAGTGGCTCGTGCATATCCAATAGCTGCTATTGCTGCTCCTTGTTCATGTCTGCATAATACATGTTCTATATTAGAATGATATAATGCATCATATAATGGCATAATGGCACCACCAGGATAACCAAAAACTATTTTAATGTTATGTTGATATAATATTTGTACTATATATTCTGCTCCATTCATATTAATTTTCATACCTCAATGTATATAATTATTAATAAATTATATGTATATTCTATGCAACATTGTTTTTTAAGAATCTAGTAGGAATATTTTAAATATTTATTTATTATAATTTAATATATATTTAAAAAATTTTAAATAAAATTTATTTTTTATAGAATTAATATCAGATTTTTTATGAAAAGTATATTATTTGTTACAGGGGTGGAGGGATTTGAACCCCCAACTACCGGTTTTGGAGACCGATGCTCTACCGTTTGAACTACACCCCTATATGTATTTATAAATAAAATCTTTTTTTTACATTATATAACACATATATTTTTTTTATCAATATAGAATATACAATATGTTTGTTAGAAAAGTAAAATTTTTGGTTGACATTTATATTTAAGGTAGTACAACATAAGGATACTATATATTTAAACTATTTTCAATGATATTAAACCATGATAAGTAATACAAATAAATATGCATTTATTAGTGTTGTAAATAAATCTCATATTTTAACTCTAGTTAAAATATTGATACAATATAAGTACAAGATTATTGCTAATCTAAAAACGTATCTATTTTTAAAATCTCAAGGATATGAAGTTATTAATTTAGCTGACTATTTACAGGATAATGATCCTATATCTAATTTAAACTTATTAGTAAATAATAAGCTTTATAATGGGATTACTAGCAATAGAAGTATACAAGACATCACATTATTCAAACAACACAATATTTATTTGATTGATTTAGTAGTTATTAATATACATGATTTTTATATTTATGATAATAATCAAGTCATTAATATTGAACGTTCAATTTATAATATTGATAATATTACATTATATTTATTGTTATCAGCAGCAAAAAACTATAAGTATGTTACGTCCATAATCGATCATATTGACTATGATTTTATTATTAGTGAATTGCAATCTAATTGTTTTATTTCTTTAAATACAAAAATACAACTAGCAAATAAAACTTTACATTATGTTTATTTATATATAAAAAAATTAGCTACCTTTTTTAACACGAATCATGATTTTTTATTATATGAGAATGCAAATACAGACAACCGAAAATACAATATTAATAAATTATCTTTACAACAAAAAGATAATATACAGTTTGAATCAATAGACTACCATCAAAAACAATTTCTAAATAACATAGAAGAATATTTACAACAAAGCAATTTACAGCAAATACAAGGGAAAGAATTAACATATATTGATTACATTGCTGTTAAAATTATATTAGATTATTTCAATATTTTTATTCAACCAACATGTATGATTTTCCAGAAGACAAAATTATGTTCTGTAGCATCGCATGTAATTTTAGTACAAGCTTATATCAATGCTTATTGTGCAAATAACGTTTTGATACAAAATGACATGATAATTGGTTTAAATCAACCATTAGATGTTGATACAGTAACACATATAGTCCAACATGCACATATTAAAATAATTTTAGTTCCTAATATTACACATAAAGCTCAACAAATTTTATCAAAGAAAAATATTATTGTATTAATATATAAATTAGATAAGAATTACAAAAAGTTCAATATACAGTATATTAATCAAGAGTATTTTATTAATAAATCTAATGATTACATTTTCCAGCAAAAAAACATTAATATTGTTAGTTTGCGTAAACCCACACAACAAGAAATGAAAGATATGTTTTTTTGCTGGAAAATTCTTAAATATATTAAAAGTAATAGTATTATTTGTAGTAAAAATAATATTACCTTGGGAATTGGAAATAGTAAAACTAATTTACTGCATTCTATTAAAATAGCTATTAAAAATGCAAAGATAAATGGATTTAATATAAAGAATTCATGTATAGCTTCTGAAGTTTTTATTACTACAGAACAATGTATACATTATATAGCTAAATATGGTATTACATGTATTATACAACCTGGAGGTTCTATACATGATAAAATGATTATTAGTGTTGTTAACAAATATAATATATCTATGATTTTTACTAATATTCGCTATATATCATAATTTATAATATAATACTTCTTATAATATTTTATATTTGGATACTATATGACAGATTGGGTAACTGGAAAGATAAAAAAAATAAAATATTGGCCTAAAGATTTATTTAGCGTTATTATACATGCTAATATTAATATGTTTATTCCAGGACAATTTACAAAATTATCTCTCAAAATTAATAATACACAAGTACAAAGAGCATATTCATATATTAATGCTCCAGAAAATAAAAATCACGAATTTTATATTAAAAATATTATTTGTGGTAAATTAACATCATATTTAAAATCATTAAAATATGATGATAATATTATTATAGCTAAAAAAGCGTTTGGAACATTTACTATAAAAAATATTAATCCTTGTCAAAACTTATGGATGATTTCTACTGGGACAGGAATAGGTCCATATTTATCAATCTTACAAGATGGTCAATGTTTTAAAAAATTTGAAAAAATTATTTTAATATACTCTATACCAAATATGGATTATTTTAGTTATTATAATTTAGTTATGTTTTTATATAAAAAATATCATAAACAATTAATTATACAAATTGTTTTAACACAACAACATCATGTGAAAGATGAAAATATTTTATATGGACGCATACCACAATTAATTTCAAATAAAATTTTAGAAAATAAAATTAATATTAAAATACATAAAGATTCTACACATGTGATGTTATGTGGGAATCCTAATATGATAAAAGAAACACAAAATATTTTACAACATGATTATAATTTAAGAAAAAATTATATTGATTTACAAGGTCATATTACTACAGAACAATATTGGTAATATGCATTACAAAGAATTTATATAATATATGCGGTATAATATATGAAAAAATTTTTGATTATAGGTAATTGGAAATTACATGGAGATTTAAATTTTATAAGGCATAGTATACAACAATTAATTCATTATATACAAAATAAAAAACTACTATATAGYGAATTATCTATTGCAGCACCTTATACTTATCTGCATTATATATATAATAATATACCAGATAAATTATTTAGTATAAGTGCACAAAATGTTGATATACATACAATAGGTTCTTATACTGGAGAAATATCAGTATATATGTTAAAAGATATTGGTGTGAAATATGTTATTATAGGACATTCTGAACGAAGATTATTACATAACGAAAATAACGAAATTATTGCACACAAATTATCTTTAGTTAAATCTGTAGGATTAATACCAGTATTATGTATTGGAGAAACACTTAATGAAAAAAACAATAACCAAACAATTAATGTTTGTATCAATCAAATTAATACTATCATTAAAAAATATAGTATTAATTTTTTACAAAATATTATTATTGCCTATGAACCTGTTTGGGCTATTGGTTCTGGTATAGTACCTAATATATGTGAAATACAAAAAATTATTACATGTTTAAAACAATACATCCAAAAAACCAATATAGATATAGCTAATAGTATTTTATTCCAATATGGCGGATCAGTTAATTTTCATAATCTTGATCAGTTTATTTATACTAAAAATATAGATGGTTTATTAATTGGTAAAGCATCCCTAAATATCGATATTTTTATAAAAATTATTGAAAGAATTGATCAAAAATTAATTTTTATTCGTAGGTCTTAATGCAGGAAATAATATTACATCTCGAATAGATGGAGAATTAGTAAATA
The DNA here is from genome assembly GCF_012571345.1 of Enterobacteriaceae endosymbiont of Macroplea mutica. Taxonomy (GTDB): domain Bacteria; phylum Pseudomonadota; class Gammaproteobacteria; order Enterobacterales; family Enterobacteriaceae. The sequence continues at coordinate 203,166 of NZ_CP046218.1, forward strand.
ACATAATTAATCTGTCTATTCCTATACCTAGACCCGCAGTAGGTGGTAATCCATACTCTAATGCTTCTATGTAATCATTATCAATAACTGCACAATTATTATTGTGTTCATATATTGTTTTTTGTTTGATAAATCTTTTTTGTTGTTCTTGCGGATCATTTAATTCCGAAAAACCATTCGCAATTTCCATGCCGCACATAAAAAATTCAAATCTATCAGAAATATCATTATTTATATCATTGCTTCGTGCTAATGGTGATATTGCTACGGGATATTCTGTAACAAATGTTGGTGCAATTAATTTATGAATAACTTTTTCTTCAAAAAGTATAAATATAATTTCTCCTAAACTATAATAATCTGGTATATGTAATTGAAATTCATGCATTATTTTTTTTAATTCTAAAATGTTATTTAATATTGTTAATGTTATATTAGGGCAATATAACATTATTGCTTCTTTCATAGTTAAAATCTTAAAAGGTTTATTTAAATCAAAAACATATTTACCGTATTTTATATTTTTAGTATGAAAAATATTATAGTATGTATCTTTAAACAATTTTTCTAACAATATTATTAAATCTTTATAATCAGCATATGCTATATATAATTCCATCATAGTAAATTCAGGATTATGTTGTGTCGAAATACCTTCATTACGAAAATTTTTATTAATTTCAAAAACCTTATTAAAACCTCCAATAATTAGTCTTTTTAAATATAATTCTGGTGATATACGTAAGTACATATTTATATTGTATGTATTATGATGTGTAATAAATGGTCTAGCATTAGCACCACCAGGAATATTTTGCATCATAGGTGTTTCAACTTCGATAAAATTCATTTTATGCATGAAATTACGTATATATGCAATAATCTTAGATCTTGTAATAAAAAGTTTTTGGGAATCTTTATTTACGATTAAATCTAAATAACGTTTACGATATTTTGTTTCTTGATTATTTAATCCATGATATTTATTTGGTAATTGTCTTAATGTTTTTGTTAATAAAAAAAATTTTTGACAATAAATAGATAATACACCAGTTTTAGTTGTAAATACAGTACCTGTAACACCAATGATATCTCCTAAATCTATTTGTTCAATGCATTCTTTATATGAAATATTTAATAAACTATTTTGTGTAAAATAAATTTGCATCATATTTGATTCATCTTTTATTTGTATAAAAGTTGCTTTACCCATAATACGTAAATTAATAATACGTCCTGCTAAATGATATATTGTTGCATCTTTATCTTGTTTTTTCTTAATAAAATATTTATACAACATTTTTGATGTTATATTTATTTTAAAATCATTTGGATAAGCATTTTTTTTGTTTTTTATTTTATGTAATTTTTTTATTCTATATTGTCTAATTATATCATTATTAGACATATTATTTTTAATATGTTTATTCGTCATAAAACATAACCTTATATATATTTATAATCCTAATTTTAAACTAGCTTTGATAAATGTATCTAAATTACCATCTTCTAATACAGATTGTATATTATTTACTATAATACCTGTTCTCACATCTTTAATGCGTGAATCATCTAGTATATAAGAACGTATTTGATATCCCCAGCTAATATCTAGTTTATTTTTTTCTATTTTTTTTTGTGTTTGTTTTTGTATAAAATATTGTAATTTATATAATTTTGATTTTATTTGTTTGATAGCTTGTTGTTTATTTTGATGTTGTGATCTATTATTTTGACATTGTGTAACTATTCCAGTAGGAAGATGTGTTATGCGTACAGCTGATTCAGTACGATTTACATGTTGTCCTCCAGAACCAGATGCTCTATAAACATCAATTCGTAAATCATCCATCTTTATAAAAACATTCATATTTTGTTCTATATCAGGATATACAAAAGTGGAAACAAAAGAAGTATGTCTTCTATGAGAAGAATTAAATGGACTTTTCCTAACTAATCGATGTATCCCGTTTTCAGTTCTTAACCAACCAAAAGCATAATTACCTTTAATATGTATTGTTGCTGATTTTATGCTACTATCAAGTTCCCCAGTAGTTTCTTCTGTTATAATTGTTTTAAATTTTTTATTTTCTGCCCATTTCAAATACATTTTCATAATTATTTGCGCCCAATCTTGGGATTCTATTCCTCCAGATCCAGCTTTAATATCTATAAAACAATCTTTTTCATCATTTTTTTTATTAAATAATTTTGTAAATTCTAAATAATTTATTTGTTTTTTGAGGTTATTTAATATTTTAATTAATTCTTTAATAATAATATTATCATTAGTTTCTATAGCTAACTTTATTAATTCATCCATGTCTATTAATTCTTGCTGAATATTATTTAATAGAAATAGAATATGATCAATTTTAGATTTTTTTTTTTTTAATTTATATATTAAGGTAAAATTATTCCAATTATCAGGATTCGCTAAAGTATTATTAATATCTAATATTTGTTTTTGATATTTAGAATAATTAAAAATACTACGAATAAAATTATTTCTTTTTTGTATATCTTTCAATTTTTTTTGTATTAAATATATCTCACACACATCATTATTCCTTTATTTAATACAAAATACTATTTATGTATATAACAAATATATTTGTATATGTAAAAGATATAAAATAAAATGACTACATGTACTAAAAACAAAAGATTACATCATATAGAAAAATATCTACACTTATAAATATAATTTATAATAGCCCTTGTTGGATTTGAACCAACGACCTAACGATTATGAGTCGTTTGCTCTAACCGCTGAGCTAAAGGGCTAATAACTATAATATATAAAATAATGTTATTAATTACAACAAGATTTTTTATTAGTTGTGTAATATAACAAATAAGTCATGTATTTTGCGTAAAATATGTAAAACAATTATATTATTTTTTTTATATTTTAAAAATATTTTTTCCATATCTTTTATATTATAAATTTTATGATTATTTACTTCAAAAATAATATCATTTTTTTGTAATCCTATTTGTTTATATAGAGAATCATGTTGTATATCATTAATTTTCACACCAAAAATTTTACGATTTTTTTTCTGTATAATAATATTAATAAAATCAATCCCAGCTAAAAAATTTTGTTTGATATTATATGTTTTATTATTTTCAATATTTTGTAATGTTACTATAATATTTTTAATAAAAATACCATGTCTATTAATGCCTAATTTAATTTTCGTACCTGCTGGATAAGTACTTACTTTAGCACGTAATAACATATAATCATTAATTTTTTTATTATTAAAATGAGTAATAATATCACCAGCTTTTAAAGCTGATTTTTTGTTCCATACTTCTTGTACAAATATACCAGAAATATTTTTTTTAATATGTAACGCATTATACAAATTATTATCAAGATTAGTTGCAGAAATTCCTAAAAACCCATGTTGCATAGTGCCAAATAGATTAATTTGTTGTATAAACCTTTTTATTGTATTGCTAGGTATAGCAAAACCAACACCTAAATTACCMCCATTAGATGATGCTACAATAGCAGTATTCATACCAACTAATTCTCCATTTAAATTAATTAAAGCTCCACCAGAATTACCACGATTAATAGCAGCATCAGTTTGAATAAATTCTTCAAAACGATTAGCATTAATACCAGAACGCTCTAAAGCGGAAATAATTCCGGTTGTTACAGTATTACCTAAACCAAAAGGATTGCCAATAGCTATAACATAATCACCAACATTTACAGTATCAGAATTAGCCATCTTTATTTCTTGTAATGCAATATTAGGATTAATTTTAATTATGGTAATGTCTGATTTCATATCTTTATAAATTATTGTAGCTAAATAAGTCATGCCATTATTTAATTTTACAGTAATGGTGTTAGCATGATCAATCACATGACTATTAGTAATAATAAAACCTTTATTAGCATTGATAATAATACCAGAACCAATAGCATTAAATTTTTCTTCTACAGTATTTTCAATATTACTACACAAAGGTGTATTATAATATGATGAATTTGATTCACATAAATGTTGCTCAATAATAAAATTTTGTAATTTTTCTGGAATAGTGAAATTTTTTGTAATAATACTTCCATCTACATGTATACTTACTACAGCAGATATTGCTTTTGCTATTATAGGAGCTAAAGTAGGTTTTTGTTGTGTAGCAATTATATTATTTTTGGGAAATACTGGATTTTGAATATTAGTAGCATAACATGTAACTATATTTGTTATAAGCATAACAAATATATATAATAATTGGATTTTTCGCATAAAAATTTTTTCTCATAAAAAATTTGATATAATAAAATATTAATTTTATTTAAAATATTGTTAATATTACATATTTATTTACTATATTTTCATAGTTATACAAATTCTCGATCAAATATTGTATAATATAAATATTATATCAATGGATAATTCTTATAATAAATATGTATAGTCAATTAAAAAAAAATGCTTCTAAGTTTGCTTTAAAATATATAAATGATAATAATATTATTGGTATAGGTTCAGGCACTACTGTGCTTCATTTTATTAAAATTTTAAGTAAAATGCAAAAAAAAATTCTTGGTGTAGTTGCTGCATCTAAAACATCAATAAAAACATTAAAAAAATATAATTTTAATATATATAATATACATGATATGAATCATATTAATATATATTTTGATAGTGCTGATGAAATTAATCAAGATATGCAAATGATTAAAGGCGGTGGGGGAGCATTAACGAATGAAAAAATTATTGCAAATTTTGCTAAAATTTTTGTTTGTATAGTAGATCAATCTAAAATTGTTAATAACTTAGGTATAACACATCCTTTACCTATCGAAATCATACCTAGTTCTAAATCTTACATTACTAAAATAATATCTAATTTAGGAGCAATTGTAAAATATCGTCCATATTTTACAACAGAACATGGTAATATAATATTAGATGTTTATAACTTAAATATTTATAATCCAATTAAAACTGAAGAATATATTAATGCTATTCCTGGTGTGATTACAGTTGGTCTATTTGCAAATAGACCGGCAGATATTGTAGTGATCGGGGAAAAAAATCTATTAGTTTCTACTAAATATAATATGTGGTTTAAAAAATATTTGTTTAATTATAATTAATTATTATGTAATCTAAATTTATATAAAAATATGATTTATTCTAAATTAATATCATTATATGAATATTAAATTTTCTAAAATGCATGCATTAGGTAATGATTTTGTTATTACAAATAATATTCAACAAACATTAATATTAAATTCTAGTATTATTAAACAATTATCTAATCGGCATACTGGAATAGGTTTCGATCAGTTATTAATTGCAGAAATGCCTAATGTTGCAAATATTGATTTTAATTATCGCATTTTTAATGCAAATGGTACTGAAGTGGAACAATGTGGTAATGGCGCACGATGTTTGGCATTGTATTTAAAAAAAAAAGGTTTAATTACAAAAAATAATATTCTTGTTAGTACTAAAAACAGGGTTTTAAAAATAAAATTTTTAGATAAAAATATTATTTGTGTGAATATGGGGATACCATTATTTTTACCAAAAGAAATTCCTTATATTACTAATAAAATACAAGACAATTATAAAATAAAATTACATAATAAATATATATATTTTAATGTAGTTTCTATGGGTAATCCACATTGTGTTATCCAGGTATCGTCAATCGAGAATTATCCTGTTAAACTTATCGGTTCTTTTATTGAAAATAATAGTATTTTCCCTAATAAAGTTAATGTTAATTTCATGGAAATAGTAAATAATCAAAATATTAAGTTACGTGTTTATGAAAGAGGTGTTGGTGAAACATATTCATGTGGTTCTGGTGCTTGTGCATCTGTAGCTGTCGGAATAAAAAAAAAATTGTTATCTCATAATGTGCAAGTACATTTGATCGGTGGTTATGTTAAAGTTACATGGGATCATGTGACAAATAATGTGTTTTTATTAGGTACAGCATGCCATATTTATGATGGCAATATAAATATATAGAGTAATGTATATGTATTTATTTTGGTTTGCCATTGAATATTTTTAAAGTATATAAAAAAGACCATGAATCTATTAAAAAATTTAAATAATCAACAATGTGCAGTAATTGTGTCTGAAAGAAATAATATTTTGATATTAGCTGGTGCTGGTAGTGGTAAAACATTAGTATTAGTTAGACGTATAGCGTGGCTAATTCATAAAATGCAATGTTCTGCACATTCTATTTTAGCTGTAACATTTACTAATAAAGCAGCGAATGAATTAAAAAACCGAATAAAAAAAATTGTAAATTATATTGATTATACTAACATTTGGGTAGGCACTTTTCATAGTTTAGCATATTATATTTTAAGAATATATTATACAGAAGCAATTTTACCAAAACATTTCCAAATTATAGATCATGATGATCAAAAAAAAATTATTAAACGTATTATACAAAAAAATGATTTGAAAGAACGTATGTATTCTGTGGAACATATTATTAGATATATTAATATAAAAAAAAACTCTTATACAGAATATATACAAAACTTTCATAATATTCATGTAGATTCTAAATTAAATTGGATATATGAAGAATATCAAAAATTATGTCAAGCAAATGGTGTTATAGATTTTAATGAGTTAATTATACGTGTATACAAATTATTTTTAATGAATCCAAAAATTTTAGATATATATCAAAAAAAATTTAGAAATATATTTATTGATGAATTTCAAGATACTAATAATATACAATATAATTTAATTAGTTTGTTATATCGTAAAGAATATAATACATGTATTACAGTTGTAGGTGATGATGATCAATCTATTTATGGTTGGCGTGGTGCACAAGTCAAAAATATACAAAAATTTAAAAAAGATTTTTATAATGTTAAGACAATATTATTAGAACGAAATTATAGATCTACTAATAATATTTTGCATGCTGCGAATACACTAATTGCACATAATAATAATCGATTTAAAAAAACATTATGGACTAAATCTCATCATGGTCATCGAATATCTATATATGTAGCATATAATGAATATGATGAAGCTGATTATATTGTAAAATATATTAAAAATAGTATGGTAAATAAAAAAATATTATTAAACGATATTGCTATTTTATATAGAAAYAACACACAATCACGTATAATAGAAGAAAAAATGATAGGTTTAAATATTCCATATTGTATTTATGGCGGCATTCGTTTTTTTGATCGTCAAGAAATTAAACATGTATTGGCATATTTACGTTTAATTATTAATTGTTATGATGATAATGCATTTGAACGTATTTATAATATTCCTAAACGAGGTATAGGCATCAATACCTTTAATATAGTTAAAGTTGTTTCACAACAACATAATTTATGTTTTTGGGATGCTTGTATAAAAATTACAACACAAAAAAATGTTATAAATACTCCTTCATTAAATGCTTTAAATAAATTTATTCAATTAATCATGTATTTTAAAAAAAGTATATTACATTGTACTTTATCTAAACTAATAGAAAAAATTATTAACGATTCTAGTTTATTAGAAATGTATAAAAAAATCAATAATCATTCTAAAATACATGCGTCACAAATTGATAATTTACATGAATTAATTGTTTCTGCTAAAAATTTCGGCAAGCATTTTATATCTATAAAACATAATACTGTGCCATCTACAAAAAAAATTGCAACTGAATTTCTCGCACAAAATATATTAATGACAGAACATATTAATATTATAGAAAAACATAATAAGGAAAAACAACAATTAGTACGTTTAATGACTATACATTCTTCTAAAGGACTAGAATTTAATATAGTATTTATTATTGGTATGGAAGAAGGTATTTTCCCAAATAAAATGTCTTCAAGTAACATTAATGAATTATATGAAGAAAGACGTTTAGCTTATGTTGGTATTACTAGAACAAAAAAAAAATTAGTACTAACGTATACTAAAAATAGAACAATTTATGGCAAGGAAAATTGTACTAAACCATCTCGATTTATACATGAATTACCATATGAATGTATTAAATATGTTAATTATTATAAAGAAACTTCTATTATACAAAAACCATTATTATCGAATACATGTTATGCAATTGGGCAAACTGTATATCATAAATATTTTGGTAAAGGTATTATTTTACAAAAAGAATTATTTAAAAAAAATTATAAGTTAAAGATAAAATTTGATAAAATTGGTATAAAATGGATTATATCTAGTTTTATAACAGTAAATAATACAACATTATAATAATATTCATGTAATATATAATAAAAAATAATTATTTTATAATTATTACAACCATGATATTTATATATAAATGAGAACTATAATATGTTTCATGCTTTTAAAATAAAAAAAAAACATTTAATACGTTTAGAACTTAATGATTATAATGATATTGTTAATGCTATCTGGATTGATTTAATTAAACCTGCTAAAGATGAAAGAGAAAAATTATATCATTTATTAGGCCAAAATTTAGCAACTAGACCAGAATTAGAAGATATTGAAGCTTCAGCAAGATTTTTCGAAAATGATGAAGGATTGCATATTCATTCATTTTTTTTTTATGAGGATATTGAAGATCGAGCTGGTAATACTACTGTAGCTTTTACTATAAAAAATGGTAGATTATATACTTTAAGAGAAAGAGAACTACCAGCTTTTAGATTATATCGTATGCGTTTCCGCAATCACGCATTATTAGATGGTAATCCTTATGAATTATTATTAGATTTGTTCGAAACTAAAATAGAACAATTAGCAGATGAAATAGAAAATGTATATACTGATTTAGAATTATTAAGCAGGATTATCATGCTAGGTCATCAAGATGATCAATTTGATAATGCATTATCTACTTTAGCGGAATTAGAAGATATTGGCTGGAAAGTAAGATTATGTTTAATGGATACACAACGAGCATTAAATTTTTTAATGCGTAAAGATAGACTACCAATTAATCATATGGAACAAGCAAGAGAAATTTTACGTGATATTGAATCATTATTACCACATAATGAATCATTATTACAAAAAGTAAATTTTTTAATGCAAGCAGCTATGGGTTTTATTAATATTGAACAAAATAGAATTATAAAAATTTTTTCCTTAGTATCTGTAATATTTTTACCACCAACATTAGTTGCATCAATTTATGGTATGAATTTTAATAGTTTGCCTGAATTAAGATGGTCATATGGATATTTATATGCATTAATACTTATGACTATATCTGCTATAGCGCCGTATTTATATTTTAAAAAAAAAAAATGGTTATAAATAATATAAGTTACATAAAAAATATTTTAAATATTAATTATAATTTTAAAATCTAATAAAATAAACGTTTTTCTTTTAACAAAATGCAAAAATATATATTTTACTCATATAAATAAACAACAAGTGTATAAAAAACCTTGTTGTTTTTATATAGACAGTAATAATAAACTGATTAAATCTATATTAATTTGTTTATGTTATTATTTATTTTTGTTTCTGTATAATAAACCATCCTATATATAAGAATAATGATAATATAGGCACACAACATATTGCATATGTGCCACTAGGATAATTACAAGCAATAGTACAGATTATAAAAACAAGAAATAATAATGTACACCATGATGTTAATGGTGATCCTGGCATCTTATAACTAACTTCTTCAATTTTTCCTTCCTGTATTGCCTGTCTTAATTTTATTTGACATAATAAAATAAACATCCATGATGTAATTACGCCTAAAGATGCAATATTTAGTATGATTACAAATATATTATTTGTTAAAAAATAACTAATATAAATACCTACTAAATAAAYAATAACAGTAATTATAATGCTCATATAAGGTATTTTGTATTTATTCATTTTAATAAAAATCTTAGGAGCAACATTACCTATTGCCATAGTACGTAAAATTCTACCAATAGAATATAAACCGGAATTTAAACTAGATAAAGCCGCACTTATAATTACAATATTCATAAAAGAATCGATATAAGGTATTCTAAATTTTTGTAAAGCAGTAATAAATGGACTAATATATCCTTTATATTGATTTAATGGTATTAGTAATATTAATAATGTAATCGAACCTATATAAAATAGCATAATTCTCCAAATTACTCCATTAATTGCTTTTGGTAAAATTTGATGGGGATTTTGGCATTCTCCAGATGTTATACCAATTAATTCTATAGATGCAAAAGAAAAAATAACACCTTGTGTTAATAATATAGTTTTCCATATTCCATATGGGAAAAAATTATATTGATTATGATTTGTAATAAAATTCATTGTCACATCAATAGGTATATTAATGATTTCATAATGAAAAATATAATAACTACATAAAATAAAAGTACCTATTAATAAAAATGAGACTATAGTAAATACTTTAATAAAAGCTAACCAAAATTCTATTTCAGCAAAATATCTCACACTAATAATATTCATTATACATACCATTAGTAATGTAATAATTACTAATATCCATGTAGAAATATGATGGAAACAATACCATCTGTGCACATATAGTGATATTGCCATCATATCAACTATTCCTGTCATAATCCAATTTATAAAATACATCCATCCAGATATATATTCAGCATATTGCCCTAAAAATTCTCTTGAATATGAAATAAAACTACCACTAGATGGTCTATATGATATTAATTCACCTAAAGCACGCATTATTAAATAACAGAAAAAACCACATATAATATACATTATAATTAATGATGGTCCCATAACTTTTAATCTAATACTAGAACCTAAAAATAATCCTGAACCTATAGTTCCGCCTAAAGCAATCATTTGTATATGTCTATTACTCATAACTTTATTATAATGTGAATTTGTTATTTTCTGTTGTGTTTTTTTTTTTTGAATATTATACAGATCCTTTTTCATTAAATTCATATAATTCTCCCTTAATGAATATGCAAAAATTTTAAATTATATTAAACATAAAATTAATTTAGTATACAAATTAAATGCATATGATTATTATCATGATTAACTATTTATATGTCAAAATAATTAATTGATCTATAATATAGATATAAGTATATTTATAAATATTTTGCAGATAATATATCCTTATAATAAATTTTTAAAACATATAATTAGTTTTATATAACTAAAAATAAAACAAAATTATTTTATAGTGAAATATTATATTATTTTTTATAATAAAATATGTAATTATGCAAATTTATTGTTTGATAGTTATATAAAAATAAATTTAATATAATAAATTATCAGAGTATAAAATGAATCAAAATAATCTACATTGGTTTATGAATGGCATTAATATTAATTACATGGAAGAATTATATAAGCAATTTTTAACTAATCCGCAATCTATACATGATACATGGCATGTTTTTTTTACTAATTTAAATAAAAAAATATATATTAATAAAAAAAATATAGCAGATATTATGTCTTTAAAATATCAGCAAGTTTTGGAAAAAAAAGTATCTCAGGCAATTCATACTTTTAGAAGTATAGGACATTATTATGCCAAAAATAATTTTTTATGTGCACAAAATATAAATAAAAATTTAACATTACAAACGTTTAATATTGATATACAAGATATTAATAAAAAAATCTTATTATATAATAATATGAAAAGTATTAAAAATATTTTTCATACATATCAACAAATATACTGTTCTTCTATCGGTATAGAATATATGCATTTACCTTCTAAAGAACAAATTTTTTTACAAAAAAAAATAGAATTATCTACTTATAATTTTAATAATTATGAAAAAAAGATCTTTTTAGAAGAACTAATTGCTACAGAAACCTTTGAGACATTCTTTGGAAAAAATTTTCCAGGTACTAAAAGATTTTCTATAGAAGGTTGTGATGTAATTATTCCTGTTATAAAAGAAGTTGTACGTTATATAAGTAATACTACGTTACAAAAAACGAATACTATTATTATTGGTATGGCACATCGTGGTAGATTAAATATATTAGCAAACATTATGGGTAAAAGCATACAACAGATTATCAATGAATTTAATGAAACTGATATTAATGTATCTATTGCAGATGATGTAAAATATCATCTKGGTTATTCTTCTGTAATTAATATAAATCAGAAAAACATAAATTTGCATTTAGTATGTAATCCTTCACATTTAGAATATATTAATCCTGTAGTTATGGGTATTACAAGATCATATTATGATTATTACAGTAAAGATATGATATTACCAATTATGATTCATGGTGATGCATCGATTGTTGGACAAGGAATAGTACAAGAAACATTAAATATGTCATATACTAATGGATATAATATTCATGGTACTATACACATTATTATTAATAACCAAATTGGTTTTACTAATTCAGATATTAATGATTTAAGATCAAGTTATTATTGTACAGATATAGCTAAGATAATAGGTTGTCCTATTTTTCACATAAATGCAGATAGCATAGAAGATGTAATTTATATAATAAGATTAGCAATAATTTATAGAAATTCTTTTCATAAAGATGTTTTTATCGATTTAATTTCATATAGAAGACATGGTCATAGTGAAATTGATGATCCGTATATGACTCAACCTATGATGTATAATTTAATTAAACAACATGATACTGTGCAAACTATATATCAACAAAAACTATTATCAGAAAAACTTATTGATCAAAAATTTATATATAAATTATATGATAAATATAATACTTTATTACAAAAAAAATATTGTTTGACATATACCAAACAAATTTATCCACAAAATCTTAATAAGAACAATGACAGTAAAAATAACCATTTTACCAAAAAAACTTTAAAAAATTTGTTTTATACTATAAGTATAATTCCTAAATATATTAATATGCATAAACGTGTTAAAAACATTTATTTAGATAGACTTTTAATGTGTGAAGAAAAAAAGTTATTGGATTGGGGTGCTGCGGAAAGTCTAGCATATGCAACTGTACTTGCACAAGGTTTTTCTTGCCGTATTACTGGAGAAGATAGTATAAGAGGAACTTTTGCACATAGACACGCCATTATATATGATCAAAATAATGATAATATTTATATACCTTTACAAAATATTAGTACTACACAAGGAAATTTTTATATTTATAATTCTGTTTTATCAGAAGCAGCTGTATTAGGTTTTGAATATGGTTATACTCTACAAAATCGTAATTTAACAATCTGGGAAGCGCAATTTGGAGATTTTGCAAATGCTAGCCAAGTTATTATAGATCAATTTATTGTTTCCGGTAAAAAAAAATGGAATTATATATCTAATTTAGTATTATTATTACCACATGGTTATGAAGGTCAAGGGCCAGAACATTCTTCCGCTAGGATAGAAAGATATTTACAATTATGTGCAGAAAATAATATACAAGTATGTGTGCCAACAACAGCAGCACAAATATACCATTTGTTATGTACACAAATACATAATAATAAACCATTAATTATTTTTACACCTAAATCACTTTTAAGACATGAATTATCTTTTTCATCTTTAAGTTCTTTTGTAGATCATCATTTCATTAAAGTATTGTTAGAAACAGAAATAATACATAATATTCAACGTGTTATTTTTTGTACTGGTAAAATATATTATGAATTATTGGAATATAGAAAAAAAAATAATTATATGAATACTGCTTTAATAAGAATTGAACAACTATATCCTTTACCTATAGAAGATCTAAAAAAAATTATTCATAAATATATAATATGTGTTAAAAATTTTTTTTGGTGTCAAGAAGAACCAGAAAATCAAGGTGCTTGGATATATATTCAATATTATTTTTATAAAAAATTACATCACCGTATTAACTATATCGGTAGGGAAAAATCATCTTCTACAGCAACTGGATATATTTCTATACATAAAAAACAACAAAACAAAATATTATTTACTGCTTTTAATACTAATACTAATAATCTTTTATTAAAAAAATAATTTCATAAAATAAGGAAAATATTGTATGAATAATATTAATATTATTGTTCCAGAATTACCAGAATCAGTAAACAATGCTATTATTATACAATGGCATAAAAAACCAGGTGATATTATTAATATTGATGATGTTTTAGTAGAATTAGAAACAGATAAAATAGTATTAGAAATACCTGCTACTGTTCCTGGTATTTTAAAACAAATATTAGTATCACAAAACAGTAAAGTACAATCACAACAAATAATTGGTGTGATAGAAAAAAGAATACAGAATAATAATGTTAATTTTAAAACAAAGACTTCTATAAAAACACATTATCAAAAAAATTACACACAACCAAATCAGCAATTTTATAGTCCTTCTACGAGACGTAAAATGTCTATACAAGATAATATATTACAAGACATACAAAAGAATAAAACACTAGGTTCAGAACATACAACATTAAAAAATAAAAAACGTATTCCTATGTCACCTATTAGACAACAAATTGCTAAACAATTAATGTTATCTAAAAATAATACAATTACATTAACCACTTTTAACGAAGTGAATATGGAGCAAATACAAATTATTAGAAAAAAATATTCTTCTGATATACAACAAGAATATCAAATTAAATTAGGATTTATGCCTTTTTATATTAAAGCTTCTGCAATTGCTTTAAAAAAATATCCTCAAATTAATGCATATATTGATAATCAAGATATTATCTATAATGATACATATCATATTAATATAGCAATAGCTACACAAAGAGGTTTAATTACGCCAATTATTAAAAATACTGATATATTATCAATTATATCTCTTGAAAAAAACATTCAAAATTTACTTTATAAAAGTAATAATAATAAATTATCTCTAGATGAACTATCTAGTGGTACATTTACCATTACTAATGGAGGAGTATTTGGATCATTAATGTCTACTCCTATTATTAATCCCCCACAAAGTGCTATTTTAGGTATACATGCTATACAAAATAGACCTATTGTAATTAATAAAAAAATTTGTATTATGCCCATGACATATTTAGCATTATCATATGATCATCGTTTAATTGATGGTAAAGAGGCAATTAGTTTTTTAATATATTTAAAAAAACTATTAGAAAATCCTATAATATTATTATTGAATATGTAAGTTTCATGAGAAATATTTTTTATATATAAATGTTATACTAAACTTAATAAATGATAAAAATAATTATATATGATTATTTATAAATCAATTAAATAAGGAAAAATATTAGGTGATAATTATGTTTAATGTAGTTAATTTATCAAGATTGCAATTTGCATTAACTGCTATGTATCATTTTATTTTTGTTCCATTAACATTAGGTATGTCTTTCTTGTTAGCGATTATGGAAACTATATATGTTATATCTAATAAAATTATATATAAGGATATGACAAAATTTTGGAGTAAATTATTTGGTATTAATTTTGCATTAGGAATCGCTACAGGTTTAACTATGGAATTTCAATTTGGTACTAATTGGTCTTATTATTCACATTATGTAGGAGATATATTTGGTGCGCCATTAGCTATAGAAGGTTTAATGGCATTTTTTTTAGAATCTACTTTTGTAGGGTTATTTTTTTTAGGTTGGGAACGACTAAATAAAATCCAACATGTAATTACAACCTGGTTAGTTGCTTTAGGATCAAATTTATCTGCTTTATGGATTTTAATTGCTAATGGTTGGATGCAAAATCCTATAGCATCACATTTTAATTATAAAACTATGCGCATGGAAATGGATAACTTATGGAATTTAATATTTAATCCAGTAGCACAAGTTAAATTTGTACATACTGTGGCTGCAGGATATACTACTGGAGCTATTTTTGTTATTGGCATTAGTTCATATTATTTATTAAAAAAAAGAGATATATTATTTGCAAAAAAATCTATTATTATCGCGGCTAGTTTTGGTTTAGCTTCTATATTATCTGTAATGATCTTAGGTGATGAATCAGGTTATCAAATGGGAGATGTGCAAAAAACAAAATTAGCTGTTATTGAAGCAGAATGGGAAACACAAAAACCTCCTGCATCTTTTACAATCTTTAGTATCCCTAATCAAAATAAACAAATTAATAAATATTCCATTTCTGTGCCCTACATGTTAGGTATGATAGCAACAAGATCACTTAATACTCCTATTATGGGTATTAAAGAAATAACTCATAATTATGAAATAAGAATCCGTAATGGCATACAAGCTCTCAAGGCTTTAGAACAAATTAAAAATGGTTATTATAATACTCATATTCTGAAAATCTTTAAGAAATATCAAAAAGATCTAGGATATGGATTACTAATTAAACAATATCATTATCATGATTTAAATCTTATTAATAACCATGAGATCACGAAAATAGCGCAAAATTCTATTCCATTAGTTTTCCCATTATTTTTTGCTTTTCGTATTATGGTTGCTATTAGCATAATCTTATTAATAACTATTGCTGTTGTATTTTTTTATGCTTTAAAAAACAATATAAATCACAAAAAATATTTATTAAGATTTTGTTTATATATTATTCCTTTACCTTGGATTGCTTCTGAATCAGGATGGTTTGTTGCTGAATATGGACGCCAACCATGGGCTATTGGTGAAATATTACCAACATTTATGGCTGCTTCTACTATAGATATATCAGAAATATTGTTTTCTATAATTATAATTACTATAATTTATACTATATTGTTTATTATAGAATTATATTTTATGTTTAAAATTGCACGTATAGGACCTAGTGTTTTACAAACAGGCAGATATTTTTTTGAACAAAATATTAATAAAATTAGAGATTAAAAATGTTAAATTATGAGTTATTGTGTATTATTTGGTATATTCTAATAGTTATCTTAATAACTGGATTTATGATTACTGATGGTTTAGATATGGGTGTAGGTGTTTTATTATTTATACTTGGACAAAAAAACATTGATAGAAGAATAATTATTAATACTATCGCTCCTCATTGGGATGGTAATCAAGTATGGTTTATTACAGCTGCGGGAGCCATGTTTGCAGCTTGGCCTAATGTCTATGCTACTTTATTTTCTAGTTTTTATATGATTATGTTTATATTACTTATTTTTTTGTTTTTACGTCCTATAGGTTTCGAATATCGTACGAAATTACCTAATACAATATGGGAAACTATTTGTGATATATTTATTACAATAGGTAGTATTATGCCGATTATTGCTATAGGAATAATATTAGGATATATATTACAAGGTATTCCTTTTTATTTTGACAAATATTACCATATTTATTATAACAGAGAGATATTATTGCCTTTTAGTTTATTCAATTTAATGATTATAATAACTACTGTATTAGTTGTGTTAAATCAAGCTGCTACATTTTTGCAATTAAGAATTAATGATAAACATATTAATAATAAATTAAATATTATCATACCTATGATATCTATGTCTTTAATATTTATGATTATAATAACATTTATATATATGATATTTTATATACGCGGTTATAAATTGAATGTATTAAATATACAGGAAATACACTATTTACCTCTAATAACATCAGATATAACATATAGTGAAGGATTTTGGATAAATAATTTTATAAAAAATGTATATCTATTGATTATACCAATAAGCAGTATTATCAACTTACTTTTTCTTATAGTTTTATCCATATACCAAAAACATATACTTGCTTTTATTTGTTCTATATATAATATCATTAGTATTATCATTACTATAGCAATAGCAATATTTCCTTTTATTATTCCTTCAACATATGCAAATTATAGTTTAACAATTTGGAATGCTGCATCTAGTAGATTAACATTAAGTATTATGTTATACGTAGCATTAATTTTTATACCAATTATGTTATTGTATTCATATTGGTGTTATAAAAAAATGTTTTTTAAAATTACTAAACAACATATTCAAAAAAATCCTTTAAACTATTATTAAAAAATTTTATAGGAGAATTATAAATATTATGTGGTATTTTACTTGGTTTATTGGTGTATTATTAGCATGTAGTTTTAGTATTATTGTATCTTTAGCACAAGAATATTATTTACAATAATATTGTAAACTTAGATAGTATTATTTTCTATCAAATAAATTTAACATGTAATTTTACTAGAGATATTATCAAAAATAATATTATTTATAATATTATTTTTTAACATTAAAAAGATAGTTTATGAATATTTGTAATATTTTATGGCAGTCTATGTTTATTATAAAATTATCAATAATAATTTTAATAATTCTATTGTTTATATCATTTATTATTATTGTAAAAAAATATTTTTTAATTACTCAATTATTATATCTTTTAATTATTTTTAAAAAAACATTTTGGTCTGGAAAAAAATTATCTGATATATATAAAGACATACAAATCCAAAAAAATATTTTTGGTATTGAAAAAATATTCTATGAAGGATTTAAAAAATTTATTCAAACTTACGATTATATTACAAATATCCCAGAAATTGTAATTAAAGATACTACTGTCACGATAAATTTATATATTAAACAAGAATTAATAGAATTACAGTCTTACATGATGTATTTAGATAACATTAATATAGTCATAAGTTATTTCATCATGTTAGGTAATATTTATATTATATTTGGTATATATCAATCTTTGATGTATTTTAAATTAAATATAATATTAACACATTTATCATTTAATATTTTTGCTATATTAATTATGTTAATTATAGGAATTTCTATTAAAACGTTTATCGCAATAAGTTATAATATTATTAATCAATATATAGAAAACATATTATTGCAATATAATTTATTTACACAAGAGATATTATTAATGTTGTATAAAAAAATTTTTTTAAAAAAAAAATTTATTAATTATATGAATAAATAATATAAATAATAAAAATTGTAATAATAGCAAAACATATAAAAAATATTATTTTCTTATATAATTAATAACTTTGTATAATAAAATTATACATATTATATATTGATTATTTTTATATCGATAAATAGTTAAAAATAATAATTGACTAAGTATATATTTATTTTATATTAAACATATCAAAATTGCTATTTATTTAATAAATAATGAATCATTTAAATCAATATAACGCTGACTCAATAGAAGTTTTAGAAGGGTTAGATCCTGTTAAACGTAGACCTGGCATGTATACTGATCTTACTAATCCTAACCACTTAGGGCGAGAAGTAATAGATAATAGTGTAGACGAAGCATTATCTGGATATGCAAAAAATATTACAGTAGTTTTATATAAAGATCAGTCATTAGAAGTAACTGATGATGGCAGAGGCATGCCCATAGATATACATCCGCAGGAAGGAATATCTGCTATAGAACTAATTTTATGTCGTTTACATGCTGGAGGCAAATTTTCAAATAAAAATTATCATTTTTCAGGAGGTTTACATGGTGTAGGTATTTCAGTAGTTAATGCACTATCAAAAAGAATGGAAGTTAATATATTCCGTAATTGTAAAATATATAATATTGTTTTTTCATATGGTCATAAAATTAAAAATTTAAATATTATTAATAATAATATTAATTATACTGGTACTAATATTAGATTTTGGCCTGATGAACATTTTTTTGAAAGTACTATTTTTTTAGTATCTAATTTAATAAATATATTAAAAGCAAAAGCAATATTATGTCCCGGATTAATAGTTAATTTTCATAATAAAAATACTGAAGAACATTATACTTGGAATTATCAAAATGGTTTATGTGATTATTTAATCAATTCAACTAAACAATACGTAACTGTACCCGACAAACCATTTATAGGTAATTACCATAGTAATATCAAACAATTAGATTGGGCATTATTGTGGATCCCTAACAATAATTATTGTATTGTAGAAAGTTATGTTAATTTAATTCCAACAATATATGGTGGTACGCATGTTAATGGTTTAAAATTAGGTTTATTAGAAGGTATAAAAAATTTTTGTGTATTACATAATATGTTATCTAAAAATATTAAATTATGTAGTGATGATATTTGGTCACATTGTTCTTATATTTTATCACTTAAAATACAAGATCCGCAATTTACTGGACAAACTAAAGAACGTTTATCTACCAGACAATGTACTATGTTTGTTGCTAATATAGTTCGTGATGCATTTATTTTATGGTTAAATAAAAATATTAAAATTGGTACATATATTGCTAATATGGTAATATCTAATGCTCAAAAACGAATTAGAGCATCTAAAAAAATAATCAAAAAAAAAAATTATATTAGTTCTATATTACCTGGTAAATTAGCAGATTGTATTATTAAAAATCCAAAACAAACAGAACTATTTTTAGTAGAAGGAGATTCTGCTGGAGGATCTGCTAAACAAGCTAGAGATAAAAATTATCAAGCTGTAATGCCTTTAAAAGGCAAAATTTTAAATACATGGGAAATTAGTTCTGAAGTAATTTTATCTTCACAAGAAATATATGATATTATACTAGCTATAGGTATTTACCCTAATAATAGTAATTTAAAAAAATTAAGATATCATAAAATTTGCATTTTAGCTGATGCAGATTCTGATGGTTTACATATTGCAACTTTATTATGTGCTTTATTTATTAAACATTTTTTCCCATTAGTACAAAATGGAAATATTTATGTAGTCATGCCACCATTATATCGTATTGATATAGGTAAAAAAGTTATTTATGCTTTAGATGAAAAAGAAAAATCATTAATTTTAACACAAAATAATCATCAAATTAAAAAACATAATATTAATGTTCAAAGATTTAAAGGATTAGGAGAAATGAATCCAAAACAACTACGAGAAACAACATTTAATCCTAGTACAAGAAAATTAATACAGTTAATTATTAATAATAATGTTTTAGATAAAAATAAAACTATGGCTATTATGGACATGTTACTTTCTAAGAAAAGATCTGAAGATCGTCGTAAATGGTTACAACAAAAAGGCAATATAACAAATATTTAAATATTTTTAAAATTTATATATAAAAAATTATTTCATATATTTTATATATGTTTTTCTAGATAAAAAATTTTATTATTTAAAATTTATTAAATATAATTTAATTTTATTTTTATCGTGTATTTTTACAAGGAAATATATACCATGTCAAAAAAAAAGTACCATGACGTGGATCCCATGGAAACTAATGATTGGATACAATCTATTAAATATGTTCTCCAAGAACATGGCATTCACAGAGCAAAATTTTTATTAAATGCAATAAATCGCTATGTAAACTGTATTTATTATGATAATCATAAAGAAAATTATGTGAATACAATTATACCATCAGAAGAACCTATATATCCTGGTAATATCAATATAGAGCGTAAGATACGTAATATTATTCGTTGGAATGCTATTATGATAGTTTTACGAGCTTCACAAAAAAATTTAGACTTAGGCGGTCATATTGCATCATATCAATCTGCAGCACATATCTATGAAGTATGTTTCAATCATATTTTTAAAGCTTATAATAATACTAGTAATGGTGATATAGTTTATTTCCAGGGACATATTTCTCCAGGTATTTATGCTAGAGCTTTTGTAGAAAAAAGGCTAAATATACAACATTTAGATAATTTTCGTCAAGAAGTATGTGGTAAAGGTTTATCATCTTATCCTCATCCTAAATTAATGCCTAATTTTTGGCAATTTCCCACAGTTTCTATGGGTTTAGGTCCGCTTTCAGCAATATATCAAGCAAAATTTTTAAAATATTTACATAATCGAAAATTACAAAATACATCACACCAAAAAGTTTTTGCATTTTTAGGTGATGGTGAAATGGATGAACCGGAATCTAAAGGAATGTTAAATATTGCTACAAGAGAAAAATTAGATAATTTAATTTTTATCATTAATTGTAATTTACAAAGATTAGATGGACCTGTATATGGTAACGGTAAAATTATTAATGAATTATCAAACTTTTTTTATGGTGCAGGATGGGAAGTAATAAAAGTTATTTGGGGTTATCGTTGGCAAAAATTATTTGATAATGATAAAACTAATAAATTATTACAATTAGTTAATGAAACCGTAGATGGGGATTTTCAAAACTTAACTTCTAAAGATGGAAATTATATTAGAAATAATTTTTTTAAAAAATATAATGAAACATCATCATTAGTAGAAAGTTTAACAGATACAGAAATCGAAAATTTAAATTATGGTGGTCATGATTCTAAAAAAATCTATGCTGCTATAAAAAAAGCTTATCAAATTATCAATAAACCTGTAGTAATATTAATACATACAATTAAAGGTTATGGTCTTGGAAAAATTGCAGAAAGTAAAAATATTGCACATCAAGTTAAAAAAATAGATTTTAATAGTTTAAAATATATACGTGATAAATTAATGGTACCTATAAATGATGACATTTTACATACATTACCCTATATTTCTTTACCAGAAAATTCTATAGAATTTCAATATTTACATAATCAACGTAAAAATTTAGGTGGTTATATACCATATCGTCGTGAACGTTTTACTGAAAAAATCATATTACCAGATTTATCAGATTTAAATAATTTTTTATATTATTCGCCTGAAATACTTTCTACAACAAAATCATTTGTTAGAATATTAAGTATGCTTTTAAGACATACTTTTTTAAAAAATAGAATTGTACCTATTATAGCAGATGAAGCCCGTACATTTGGCATGGAAGGACTTTTTCGAAAAATTGGTATTTATAATTCTAATGGATTAAATTATATTCCACAAGATCAAGAAACTTTATCTTATTATAAAGAAGATATWCAAGGGCAAATTTTACAAGAAGGTATTAATGAAGCAGGTGCATTTGCTTCTTGGATAGCCGCTGCAACATCATATTCTACTAATAATTTAGTTATGATCCCATTTTATATTTATTATTCTATTTTTGGTTTCCAACGTATTGGTGATCTTTGTTGGGCCGCCGGAGATCAACAAGCTAAAGGATTTTTAATAGGAGCAACATCTGGTAGAACTACTTTAAATGGCGAAGGTTTGCAACATGAAGATGGGCATAGTCATATACAATCTTTAACTATTCCAAATTGTATTTCTTATGATCCTGCTTATATGTATGAATTAGCTATTATTATATATAATGGTTTATATCGCATGTATGGTTCACAACAAGAAAATATATATTATTATATAACTGTTACTAATGAAAATTATATAATGCCTTCTATAAACAAGAATATATCTTCTAATATAATAGAAGGAATATGTAAGGGGATATATCATTTACGTAATATACATGGTAATAAAAATAATTGCATACAATTATTAGGTTCTGGAGCAATATTACAACATGTCATACAAGCAGGGAAAATTTTATATCAAGAGTATGATATTAGTTCTCATATTTTTAGTGTAACTTCTTTTACAGAAATTGCACGTGATGGACAAGATTGTGATCATTGGAATATGTTACATCCTATGGAAAAACGTCGTATACCTTATATAACTAATATTATGCAAAATCACCCTACAGTAGCTGCTACTGATTATATGAAAATTTTTGCAGAACAAATTAGGAAATATGTACCTACACATAATTATTTTGTATTAGGTACTGATGGCTTTGGTCGTTCTGATAGTAGAGCTAATTTACGTGATTTTTTTGAAATTAGTGCGCCATATATTGTACTTGCTGTATTGAATATTTTATTAGATTTAAATATTATTAGTAATAATATTATTAACCATTTTATTAAAAAATATAATATTAATATTAATAAAAAGAATCCTAGAATCTCTTAAAAAGGAATTACATGAATAATAATATTATAATATTACCAGATATTGGTAATGACAATATGAAAGTTACTGAAATTTTAGTACAATTAGGAGATTATATATATAAAGACCAAAGTATTATTGTCGTAGAAAGTGATAAAACTTCTATAGAAGTACCCGCAGATCAAGAAGGTGAAATTAAAAAAATTTGTGTTAATGTTGGTGATATAGTACATACTAATAGTCCAATTTTAATTTTATTAAATAAAGAAAAATTAACAAATAATACTTTAGGTATAAATAGCACTAAACAAAATAAAATACATAATACTATAAATATTTTAGTGCCAGATATTGGCATACAAAAAATGTTAGTAAAAAAAATTTTAGTCAATGAAAAAGAACAAATACAAAAAAATCAATCATTAGTTATTATACAAGATAAGACAAATATTATAGAAATTGCATCATTATATGCTGGATATATTAATACTATTCATATAAAATTAAATAGTTATATAAAAAGTAATGATATAATAATTACATTATGCATTAATAAAATAAGTAATGAGAACATAATATTAAATTATAATATGACATCATTTATTAAAAAAAATAATATGAAAGGGGGAACACAAATTATTCAAAAACAAACAGAACCAGAATATTTTTATGCTACTCCATATATAAGAAAAATAGCACGTCAATTTAATATTAATTTATCGACAATTAAAGGTAGTGGTAATAAGAATAGAATTACAAAAGAAGATATTATGCAATATATAAAAAATAATAATCTTGATAATGTACGAACCAATGATAAAAATATACATGAAAAATATGGTCCTATAGAAATAATTATTTTAAATAACATACAAAAAGCAACTAGTATTAATTTAACCAATAATTGGAAAAATATTCCTCATGTTACACAACATATTCAAGCGGATATAACTGAATTAGAATCTTTCCGTATTAAAAAAAATTATGAATTAAAAAATACACATAATATTAAAATTACTATACTTAGTTTTATGATTAAAATATGTGCTCATGCTTTAAAACAATTTCCTTATTTTAATTCATCTATAATAGATGAAACAACTTTAATTCTTAAAAAATATTATAATATAGGTATTGCAGTTAATACACCACAAGGTTTAATAGTTCCAATAATATTTAATGTATTAGATAAGAATATTATTGAAATTTCTAAAGAAATCATACTTTTAGCAAATAAAGCTAAAAATAATAAATTAATGCCTCAAGATATTAAAGGTGGATGTTTTACTATTTCTAATTTAGGTCAATTACGTAGTAATTTTTTTACTCCTATCATTAATGCGCCAGAAGTTTCTATTTTAGGAATATCACAAGCTATGATACAACCAATATGGGATGGTAATAAATTTATTCCAAAATTAATGTTACCATTGTCTTTATCTTATGATCATAGAATCATTAATGGTGTAGATGGTGTTATGTTTTTAAATTTCATATGTGATTTAATATCTGATATTAGAAATTTATTAATTTAATATTTATTATTTAACTTTCATGTAGATGATAATATTTATGAACAAAAATCAAAAAACACAGATAATAGTTATTGGTGGTGGCCCAGCGGGATATTCAGCTGCTTTTCGTTGTAGTGATTTAGGAATGCAAACTACTATTATAGAAAAATATGATAATTTAGGAGGTGTATGTTTAAATGTCGGATGTATTCCTTCTAAAGCTTTATTACATATTGCAAATATATTAAAAGAACAAAAAATATTAATGAAATATGGCATTTTAAATCATGTTTGTGAAATTAATATTTCTAAATTATTATTATGGAAAAATAATATTATTACTAAATTAACTAATGGATTAAAATTTTTAGCAGAGAAAAGAAATGTAAAGATTATTAATGGTATGGCACATTTTATTAATGATAACAGTGTAGAAGTAATAAATAATAATATTACTACAATAATTAATTTTGATAATGCTATTATCGCAACTGGTTCAAAACCAAATAATATGACTGGTATGTATAAAAATGACCCAAGAATATGGAATTCTACAGATGCTTTAATGTTAAAAACTATACCAAAAAAAATGTTAATTATAGGTGCTGGTATTATTGGATTAGAAATGGCTACAATTTATTGTGCTTTAGGTGCAAAAATAGATATTATAGATTCATCTGATATATTATTACCAGAAACTGATATAGACATTACAAATATATATAAAAGTGTTATTCATCAAGAATTTAATATAATATTACATACTAAAATTATCTCTATAGATACTACACAAGACCAATTACATGTACATTTAACTAGTGATAATAACCAATCTGTATATGCAAAATATTATGATATTATTTTAATAGCTATAGGGAGAACTCCAAATTCTCAATACATTAATAAAAATTTTGGTAAATTAGATATTAATGAACAAAATTTTATTAACGTTGATAATCAAATGAGAACTAATATACCAAACATATATGCTATTGGTGATGTAATTAGCACTCCTCTGTTAGCACATAAAGGTATACATGAAGGACATTTAGCAGCTGAAGTTATAGCAGGGAAAAAACATTATTTTATACCCAAAGTTATACCTTCAATAGCATATACTAATCCTGAAATTGGTTGGGTGGGTTTGACTGAAAAACAGGCTCAACATAATAATATAAAATATAAAACATCATCGTTTCCCTGGCAAGCGTTAGGTCGCGCTCTTGCAACGAATTCTGAACATGGCATAACAAAACTAATTATAGAAAAAGAATCTAATAGAGTTATTGGTGGCGCTGTTATTGGACATAATGCAGGAGAATTATTAGGAGAAATTAGTTTGGCTATAGAAATGGGTTGTGATATTGAAGATATAGCATTAACTATGCATGCACATCCTACATTATATGAATCCATTGGTTTAACAGCAGAAATATTAACTGGTACTATTACTGATATTTTAAACAAATAATATTTGATTATTAAAAAACAAATATGTTTAGATAGTATGATATAAATCAAATTATATAAAATAACTATAGGATATAATAATTTTATTTATAATAAAATGTTTTTATAATATATATGTTTAATTATAAACAATTTAATGCTATTAGAAAAAATATAAGTTCTATTTATACTAATCAAAAACAACATTATATATATACGCATTTAAAAAATAAAACTGATATCACCATAATTATTAATAATACTATAACTAATTGTCATAATAATGGTGGTGGAATTATTGTGATACCAAATGGAGAATATTATTCTGGTCCCATACATCTTAAAAGTAATGTACACATACATTTACAAGATGATGTTATCATAAAATTTTATACTGATCCTAAAAAATATTTTAATGTTTTAACACGTTGGGAAGGTATTGATTGTATTAATTACACACCATTAATTTATGCTTATAAACAAAAAAATATTGCCATTACAGGACATGGCGTCTTAGATGGTCAAGCTAGTATGAATAATTGGTGGTCTTGGAAAAATGATATAAATGGCAATTATTTACAAAATAAAGATGTAAAAGTTTTAATAAATATGATGCGGAATAATATTCCGATAAAAAACAGAATTTTTGGATACCATCATTATCTTCGTCCTAATTTTATACAATTTTATTTATGTACTAATATATTAATTAAAAATATTACTATCATTAATTCTCCTATGTGGGAAATACATCCTGTATTAAGTAATAATATACATATTAGTCATGTTCATATCAACAGTATTGGTCCAAATAATGATGGTTGTAATCCAGAATCTTGTAACAATGTATTAATTGAACATTGTTCTTTTAATACTGGTGATGACTGCATTGCAATTAAATCTGGTAAAAATAATGATGGCAGAAAGAATAATATTCCTTCTAGTAATATTATTATACAAAACTGTTTAATGTATAAAGGTCATGGTGCTGTAGTATTAGGTAGTGAATGTAGTGGAGGAATTAATAATATTTTTATAAAAAATTGTCAAACATTTGGGAAAAAATTACAATCATTTTTAAGAATTAAAAATAATGCTGTTCGTGGTGGAAATATATATGAAATATATTTACAAGATACTAAGATTTACTGTGTAAATTCTAGTATTTTAAATATAAATTTTGTATATGATGAAGGCCAACATGGTTCTTACATACCTAAAGCATATAATATTTATATAAATAATATATATGCATATATGTGTTACCGTGTAATGGATATTAACACATTTCAGAAGTCTTATGTAAATAATATTTTTTTAAAAAATAATGTTTTCCAGCATATACAATATCCTTCAAAAATAAATATTTGTAATCCTAATAATATTTATTTATTTAATACTAAATATTTATAATAATATATTTTTCATGATATTATAATAAATTTTATATAATGTATATATATCGTTAATATGTGTACATTCGTCTATTTTATGAATAGTAGAATTAATTAAACCTAATTCTACTATTTGTGCGCCAGTAGTTATAATAAATCTACCATCAGAAATACCACCATCATTTATAATAGTAGGTATCAAATTATTTACTGTGGCAATACTTTTTTTAACAATACTAATTAATTGTTTTTTTTGATTCATAGCATTACTGATAAATGGTTTGCCAATTAAATTCCAATCAAATTGATAATTATAAATATTATATTTATTAAGAAGTAAATGTAATTTATCTAAAATAGTACTATAATGGATGGTATGCATATATCTAAAATTGATTTGTAAAATAACATGATTAGGGATTACATTAGTATTATTTTGTATAGAAGATATAAGATTAGTAATCTGCATACTTGTATTAAGTAAGTCTTTATTTTTAGGTTCCCAAGTAATGTTTAATAATTCATATAAAAAAGGTATGACAGTATGAATTGGATTTATTGCTAATTTATGATAAGCTACATGCCCTTGTATACCATAAATTTTTAAAGTAATATTTAAAGAACCTCTTCTACCATTTTTAATATTATCACCAATTATTTGGTAACTTGTTGGTTCGCCTAATATGCAATAATCTATTTGCTCTTTTTTTTTCATTAAATGATTAATAACTTGTTTAGTACCATCTTGTGCCGTACCTTCCTCATCAGAAGTAATTAAAAAAGCTATTTTACCGTGATGTTGGTTATGTTTTTGTATAAAAGATTTAGCTGCAAAGACCATTGCAGCTAACGCACCTTTCATATCGCATGTGCCTCTACCATACATGATATTATTATGAATCACACCGTCAAAAGGAGGATATTTCCATAAAGATATATCTCCTGGAGTAA
Source organism: Enterobacteriaceae endosymbiont of Macroplea mutica (assembly GCF_012571345.1). Taxonomy (GTDB): domain Bacteria; phylum Pseudomonadota; class Gammaproteobacteria; order Enterobacterales; family Enterobacteriaceae. The sequence goes on from NZ_CP046218.1 coordinate 232,278, forward strand.
CAATATCTGTATGTCCTGCAAAAACTAATGTTGGAGTATTATTATTAGCATGATAAGCCCAAAAATTATTTGTTTGATTAATATTTATTGAATTAATTGTAAAATTTAATTTTTGTAAAAAAGAAATTAATATTTTTTGACAACCGTAATCTTTAGGACTTATAGATGGACACTGAATTAAACTTTTTGTAAATTCTATAATTTTTTTTAACATATGTTATAATTTTATAAGTTATATAAATATTATTTTTTATGAAGTATTTTTTGCATAAAAAATAACTAATTTATTTTTTTAATAAAGATAATTTCCATACTTCTTCAATATTTTTTACAGGATATATTTTTAGAGCAGTTATAATATTTTTAGGAATATTTTCTAGATCTCTTTTATTTTGATATGGTATTAATACTATATCTATACCACCTCGATGTGCAGCTAATAATTTTTCTTTTAAACCACCAATCGGCAATACTTGCCCTCTTAAAGTAATTTCACCAGTCATAGCAATATTGGCTTTCACAGGAAAATTACTTAAACTAGATACTAAAGCAGTACAGATAGCTATTCCAGCACTAGGACCATCTTTTGGTGTAGCTCCTTCAGGAACATGGACATGTATATCAGTAGTTTTATAAAATTCATTATTAATATCTAACTTTTTTATACGAGCCCTTACAACGGTTAAAGCAGCTTGGATTGATTCCTGCATAACTTCACCTAAAGAGCCAGTATATGTTAATTTTCCTTTACCAGGGATACATGCGGTTTCAATAGTTAATAAATCTCCTCCAGCTTCTGTCCAAGCTAAGCCAGTAACTTGACCAATGCGATTAATATTTTCTGCTTTCCCATAATCATATTTTTTAACACCTAAATATTTTTTTAAATTTTTTTTATTTATTTCAATAAATTTAGTATTTTGATCTATTAAGATAGTTTTAACAGCTTTTCTACATAAAGACGATAATTCTCGTTCTAAATTTCTTACACCAGCCTCTCTCGTATAATACCTAATAATATCCAAAATAGTGTCTTGTTGTATAATTAATTCTTGTTTTTTTAAAGCATTACGATAAAATTGTTTAGGTAATAAATATTTTGTTGCGATATTTAGTTTTTCATCTTCAGTATATCCAGATAATTTAATTACTTCCATCCTATCTAATAATGGTAATGGTATATTGGTAACAGAATTTGAAGTGGCAACAAACATAATATCAGATAGATCATAATCTATTTCTAAATAATGATCATTAAAAGACATATTTTGTTCTGGATCTAATACTTCTAATAATGCTGAAGAAGGATCACCACGCATGTCATATGCCATTTTATCAATTTCATCTAATAAAAATAATGGATTTTTTACTCCTGAACGTGTAATTTTTTGTATAATTTTACCCGGCATAGAACCAATATATGTTCTTCTATGACCCCTAATTTCACCCTCATCACGAATACCACCCAAAGCCATTCTAATAAATTTTCTACCTGTTGTTCTTGCAATAGATTTACCTAAAGATGTTTTACCAACTCCAGGTGGTCCAACAAAACATAAAATTGGTCCTTTAATTTTATTAGATCTATTATGTACTGCTAAATATTCCAAAATACGTTCTTTTACATGTTCTAAACCAAAATGATCTTGATCTAATGTAATTTTAGCTTTATATAAATCTTTTTTTAATCTACTTTTTTGAAACCAAGGTATTTGAATCATCCATTCAATATATCCTCGTACAACGGTTGCTTCTGCAGACATTGTAGACATCATACGTAATTTATGTAATTCAGAATATGTTTTTGCTTTTGCATCTTTTGGCATTTTAGCTCTGTCTATCTTTTTTTTTAAAATATCATTTTCATCAGGATAAACATCCATTTCACCTAATTCTTTTTGTATAGCTTTTATTTGTTCATTTAAATAATATTCTCTTTGACTCTTTTCCATTTGTTGCTTAACTCTATTACGAATTTTTTTCTCAACTTGCAAAAGATCAATTTCAGATTCCATAATTGCCATAAGATATTCTAATCTTTCACTAATATTAAACATTTCTAATATTAATTGTTTATCAGATAATTTTAAAGGCATATGAGAAGCTATAGTATCAGCTAGTTTATCTACATGATGAATATTATTTAAAGAAGATAAAACTTCAGGTGGAATTTTTTTATTTAATTTGATATATCCTTCAAATTGATTAACAGCAGTACGTATTAAAGCTTTTTGTTCTTTAGGTTCAATCATAGGAGAATTAATATATATAATTTGCGCTGTAAAATATTCTCCATTATCTGATAAAATATCAATTTGCGCCCTTTGTATTCCTTCAACTAATATTTTTAATGTACCATCAGGCAATTTTAACATTTGTAATATTGATGTTACTGTACCAACTGTAAATAAATCATTAATATCAGGGTTATCTTTCGCAGCATTTTTTTGTGCTACAAGCATAGCTTTTTTATTATTTTTCATTACTGCTTCTAAACAACGTATAGATTTTTCTCTACCAATAAATAAAGGAATTACCATATGAGGATATATTACAACATCACGTAATGGTAATACAGGCATTACAATAGGTTCTGAATGATTAACATCCATAAAACAATCCTCTTTTATTGTTAAAACAATTTTTCATTATTTATGTTTTATTAATAATATTATTTTTATATTCTATAATTGGTTCAGATAAGTTTTTCACGACTTCATAAGTAATATTGATTTTATAAACATTAGATAATGCAGGTATATTATACATAATATCTAGTAATATTTTTTCCATAATAGTTTTTAACCCTCTTGCTCCTGTATTTAAAATAAGAGCTTGTCGTACTATTTCCTGGAGTGCTTGGATATCGAACACTATATCAACGTTATCATATTTAAATAACTGTTGATATTGTTTTATTAAAGCATTATGCGGTTTGGTCAAAACTTGCATTAATCCTCTACTATCTAAAGCATCTAAAGTTACTATAATAGGTAAACGACCTATAAATTCTGGTATTAGACCAAATTTGATTAAATCCGTGGTCTGAATTTGTTTATTAATATTATTAGTTTGATGATTTATATGTTTATTTTGTTTTTTTATATTAAATCCAATACTATGAGTAATTAAATTTGATCTATCAGTTATAATTTGATCTAACCCATAGAACGAACCAGCACAAATAAATAATATGTTATTTGTATTAATTTGTATGAATTCTTGTTGTGGATGTTTTCTTCCTCCTTGAGGCGGTACAGATACTATAGAACCTTCAATAAGTTTTAATAAAGCTTGTTGAACACCTTCACCAGATACATCTCTTGTGATAGAAACGTTTTCAGATTTTTTAGCAATCTTATCAATTTCATCTATATAAATAATGCCTTTTTCTGTATTGTCAATATTATAATTAGCATTTTGTAATAGTTTTTGCAAAATATTTTCAACATCCTCGCCAACATATCCTGCTTCTGTAAAAGAAGTGGCATCAGTAATTACAAAAGGTACATTTAATATACGTGCTAATATTTTTGCTAATAATGTTTTCCCGCTACCTGTAGGTCCAATGAGCAAAATATTACTTTTTTCAATGTCAATATCATTATTATGTTTTTGATTATATAAACGTAATCTTTTATAATGATTATAAATAGCTACAGCCAGGGTTTTTTTAGCATTATCTTGATTAATAACATATTTATTTAAATAATGAAAAATGTTTTGGGGTTTTAATAATACATCATCATACATATTATTATTGTGATTTTTTGATTTATTAAAAATGTTATTACATAATAATATACATTGTTTGCAAATATATGCTTTATGACCTGATATTAATTTACCAATTTCATTTTGAAATTTACCACAAAAAGAACAACATAAAATTTTATTTAAATCATCCTTTTTATTTATCATCATATAACCCCTATTTATATGTTAAATACAATTTCATCTTTATTATCTTATTTTTTAATGAGAAGATATAATATCATCTATTAAGCCATATTGCATTGCTTCCTTAGAAGTTAAAAACCTATCTCTTTCTGTATCTTGTTCAATAGTAGAAATATTTTGTCCTGTATGTAATGCTAATAATGTATTTATATGTTTTTTAATTCTTAAAATTTCTTGAGTATATATTTCTATATCTGTTGCTTGTCCTTGATAACCACCTAATGGTTGATGTATCATAATCCGTGCATTAGGTAAACCAAAACGTTTTTTTTTTGCACCTGCAGCTAATAAAAATGCTGCCATAGAACAAGCTTGACCAATACAAATAGTATTAATATCTGGTTTAACAAGTTGCATTGTATCATAAATAGATAAACCTGATGTTATAATACCTCCTGGACTATTTATATAAAGATAAATATCTTTGTGACAATTTACAGATTCTAAAAATAACATTTGTGCTATAATTAAATTAGACATCCTATCTTCTATAGAACCGGTTAAAAAAATAATTCTTTCTTTTAATAATTTGGAAAAAATATCATAAGAACGTTCACCACGACTATTTTGCTCTATAACCATAGGAACGTAATTATAATAATTAGGTATATTATTTATATTGTTATTATTGTTATACATTGTACATATCCTATTAATTTGTATATAATCATGCATAAATTATAATAGTTATATAAAATGTTAATTTAATTAGTTATTTTAACTATGCATATATCAAAATATATATAAATTATTATTTAATCATGTCTTAAAATGTTTTTATTTATTTACATAAAAAAATAATATATTTACTACAAAAATTTGTTATATGTGTAAAATATATTAAATATTTTTATATGATATAACATACTAACCTGATATATATAATCTTATATATTAATGTTATAAATAAAATATTAACATACTAATTTTTAACTTAATTTAATATTAACATATATATAATATTTACATGAAATACATGTTTTCATATTTATATATTAAATACTTATCAATAAAATTATTTGATAAATGTTTAATATATAAAATAAAAATATTATTTATATTYTAAAATATATAAAATAATTTTATTTTAATAATGCTTATAAGTGTTATTTATTAAATCACAGTAATAATTTTTTATTAAAAATTATAGTTGATAGTTATATTTTTAATAATTTTATATTATTTACTATAAAATATTTACTAATATAATAGTAAATATTTAAATATTGGTTATATTGATAATATTAAAGATATTAAATATCTTTGTTGTGTATAATATTATTCCATTCTATGATGGAATATGTATTTAATGATATAGCATGTATTTGTTGCATGATATTTTTAGTTAATATTTTATAAATTAAACGATGTCTTTGTATTAAATTTTGTGTCGTAAAATGTTCACATACAATAGTAATTTGTAAATGTGTAATGACATTACTATCATTACTATTATTTTTAATATGTAGAAATATAGGATTTAATACATTTTTTATTTTTTTTTCTATTGTTTTAATCAGCATAATGATATAGTAATTTTAAAATTTATGTTTTTGAATAACTATCGGTATATAGTTATAAATGTTATGTAATATTGTTTTTCGATAAAAATATTTGTAATATATTTGAATGTGCTGCTAAAATATTTCTTGAATGTTTATAATAACAATGACCTGTTAAGTTAGTTATTAAACCACCAGACTCCTTTATAAGTAACTCTCCAGCTAAAAAATAATAAAAATGTGATATATTATCATATATATAACAATTAATTTTATTTGCAGATAAGTATGCTAGGTCTAAAGCAATAGAACCACACATACGTAATATAATAATCTTTCCAATAAAGATTTTCATGATATTAATATATTTATTATTAATTAGATAATTTGTATTTACAGTAATAAATAATGTAGAATTATAAATTTTGTCATGACAACGTAATTTATAACCATTTAGTTGAGTATTTTGTCCTCTAATAGCAGTAAATAAATCATTTCTTAATGGATCATATACTAAAGACAATTCTGTTTTCCCTTTTATTAAAATAACTATAGATGTGCAAAAATGTGGAAATTTTTTAATGAAATTCTCTATACCATCTAAAGGATTAATAATCCATATGGTTTTTTGCCATTGTAATATTAACAATTCTTTTTGATACTTAATGTTAAATGATTGATGATATGTATTCTGTAAAGTACGAATAATCATTCTACTAATCATAAATATCATATTTTTTATAACAATATTATAATCTTCATCATTAAAATACTGTTTTTGTTTTTCATAATATGTTAAAATTATATCTCCTATTTGACGTGCTATACGTATAGCAACATTTAACATTGGACGCATATTTTATTTTCTCATTAGTTGTATTTATGATAAAAAAATTTATTTTAAAATAATATGTCTACTATATATAAATGCGATATATATTGTAAAAAAATAATAATTTTTTATATTATAAATATAACCGTTTTTTAAGTAAAAATATACCATATAATTAAAAATATCATGAATAAAAAAATAGAACAAAATAATAATATACAAAAACTAGAAACACAAATCAGATCTTATATAATAAATATTATTAATCCTATATTATTAAAACATGGTGGTTCTTTACAGTTAAAAACTGTAACAATAGAAAAAGTTGCTTTAGTAAAATTTGTAGGTGGTTGTCAAGGATGTGCTATGAGTCAACATACTTTAAATAATTGGATTGTAAAAGAATTATTAAATAATTTTACAGAATTAACTAATGTTCAAGATATTACTATACATGATATAAATCATTTTACATATTATAAATAAAAAAAATTTTTCAATAATAAATATTATAATATTTAATTTTATTAAAAAATAATTAATAATATATATTATGGTTAATATAAATGCATAACGATCCATATACAATATAAATATTTAATATTATTTATTAAAGACATATAAGGAATCATATTTATGCCTGTTATAGTTCCTCAACATCTACCGGTTATTAAAAACTTATCTAGTAAAAATTTATTAATTTTTTCTAATATGAAAAATAATATTCTACAAAAATATTCATCATGTAAAATAATTAATATTGTTTTATTGAATTTAATGTATGATAAAATAAATACAGAGAATCAAATAATCAAAATACTATCACAGTCATCATCTCTTATAAAATTAACATTGTTAAATATTGATCATATTCCATCAAATAATATCAATACTAATATGCATATAAAAAATTTTTACACTACATTAAATAAAATTTTTGATAAATATTATGATGGTTTAATTATTACAGGAGCACCGTTAGGACTTATAAACTTTACAGATGTAAGATATTGGGATGAATTTATTCGTGTAATATATTGGTCATTAGATCATGTAAAATCTATTTTATCTATTTGTTGGTCTGTACAAGCTATTTTATATATTTTATATCATATACCTAAAAATACGAATTATAAAAAAATAATAGGTATATTTAAACATCAAATAGCAAACAAAAATCATTACTTAATACAAGGATTTGATGATTATTTTTTCGTACCTCATTCACGATATGCGAATTTTTCTATTAATTTTATTAAAAAATACAAATATTTTGATATTCTATCATATTCGGAAAAAGCTGGTGTATATATATTTACAGATTATAAATATATATTTGTGACAGGACATCCAGAATATGATCGTTATACTCTGGCAAAAGAATATAATGATTATATTAAAAAAAATATATATATTGATATTCCTTATCATTATTTTATAAATAATGATATTACATCAAAACCTACTAATAGATGGAAAAGTCATGGATATTTATTATTTATGAATTGGATTTTTAATTTAATACACATTTAATGATATATGTTATGTTTATTCATTATATAATATTTAATAAATATAGGATTGAAGGAATATATTGTGCTAGCTGATAAATATTTATTTTGTACAATTAAAAAAAAAAATATAAAACACATAAATAGTTATGTTCTTATGTTAGAAGCAGGAATTATTAAAAAACTATCTTCTGGAATTTATTACTGGTTACCTACAGGTTTAAAAATCATAAAAAATATAAATAAAATTATAAGACAAGCTATGGATTTAGTTAATGCAATAGAGATATCATTACCTATATTACAGCCTATTAATATTTGGTTACAAAGTGGTCGTAACCTTGATTACGGTATGGAATTATTTAAAATTATAGATAGAAAAAAAAATATTTTTATATTAAGTCCAACTAATGAAGAAGTAATAACATATTGTGTATTAAATGAAATTAAATCTTACAAAGATTTACCAATACATTTATATCAAATACAAACAAAATTTAGAGACGAGATTAGACCTAGATTAGGTAGTGTACGTGCAAAAGAATTTATTATGAAAGATAGTTATTCTTTTCATTTAAATAAAAATTGTTTACAACAAACATATAGTAATATGTTACATACTTATAAAAACATCTTTAATTATATGAAATTAGATTATGTAATAGTTATAGCTGATAATAATATTATTGGTGGTACTATTTCGCATGAGTTTCATTTATTTTCTGAACATGGTGAAGATTGTATAGTACATACTCCTAACTATGATTATATTGCTAACATAGAATATGCTACATACTTATTACCACAACAAAAAAATATTAACAAAAAAAACATTTTAGAAAAGCAAATTATTACTAGCACAAAAACATTATTAGATATATGTAAAGATAATAATATATCCACAAAAAAAATTATTAATACTTTTATTATTAAAAATAATAATGAAGCAAATTCTTTTGTTATGATTTTAATTCGTTATGGTTATAAATTTAATATAAATAAATTTATAAAACAAAATCCATTATTTATATCATGTAAAATTTTATCAGAAATAGAAATTAAAAATATTTTTCATATACATAATATTAATGCTTTAGGACCGTATAATATGAATATTCCTATTATTGCAGATTATTCTGTCATTAATATGTATAATTTTATTATTGGTATTAATAATAATCAATATTATATTAATGCGAATTGGAATATAGATTTAATATTGCCTAATAATATTCAAGATATTAGATATATTACATGTCATGATTTAGCTCCTAATAGTAATAAATTAGTCTTCACAAAAAGTATTGAAATAGCACATATTTTTCAATTAGATACAAAATATTCTAAAGCAATGAATTTATATGTTTATGATATGTATGGGATAAAGCAATATTTATATATGGGATGTTACGGTATTGGTGTTTCTCGTATAATTGCTGCTATTATAGAACAGCATCATGATAAATATGGTATTATTTGGCCAACTACCACTTTAGCACCATTTAAAATAGCTATTGTCCCTATTAATATGCATAGTAATGATGCCATTAAAAATATGGCTTATACTTTATATAAAAAATTTTTAAAACATCAATTAGAAACATTATTAGACAATAGAATAATTAGTTTTGGTAAAATGTTAACTGATATTGATTTAATTGGTATACCACATATAATTATTATTAGTGATAAACATTTAAAAAATAAGAATATAGAATATAAATCTAGAAATACTAATACTAAAATAATTTTATCTATAAAAAATATTGTTTCATATATTTTAAATCAAGAATAATTATTCTGTTTTTACCCATGTAATATATAGAGATTGGTCATTTGTAATTACTTTCCCATGTATAGTTATTAAATGATTTTCTAAATCTGCAATTAAATAGTTATTATAAAATAATAATGGGATTTGGTTTCTTTGATAAAATGGAATGGCTAATTTATTCCATATATGATTAATATTTATTTTTTTAAAATTATTTTGGTAAAAATAAATCTCTTGATGGCTATAAAATTTAACATATATATGTTCGTTTATATATGGGCAACGTACTGCTATACTATTTTTAATATCTTTTTTAACAATACATAATTTACCTAAATTATATGGTAAAATTAAATCATAACGAATATCATACCAGCACAATACATTTTTTTGTAAAATAGGAATATAATTTAAACAAAATAAATATGTATCATTTTTACAAATTATTTTATTATATATTATAATTTTAGATGTTAATTTTCTAGCACATATTACTTCATTCCATATTAAAGATAATGTTTTATATGTAATCATATAACATTTATTATATTCTAACCATTTTCTTAAAATGGCATATCGTTTATATACGCTATAAAATTTTAAAGGTGTAAAAAATATACTTTTATTATTTTGTATAAGATTATTTAAAATAGGATTTAAAAATTCATTTAATAATGTTTCTTGTTCTTGACATATTTTTGCAGATCTAATAATAGTTTTTCTAAAAAAAGGCCATCTGATATTGATTTGTGGTAAAATAATATTTCTTAAAAAATTACGGTCATATCTATTATCTATATTACTAGGATCATCAATCCAAGTAATATTTTGTTGTATAGCATACCATAAGATTTTTTTTTTAGGAATATGTAGTAAAGGACGAAATATTTTCATTTTTTTAATACTATTTTGTTCTGTAATACCTGATAATCCCTTTAGTCCACTACCTCTTTTTAAAGCTAACAGGATTGTTTCACATTGATCATCAAGATGATGTGCTGTCACAAGATATTCATCAGCTTTAATTAGATTATTTAAGATTTTGTATCTTTTTATTCTTGCTTCTTCTTCTATATTACTTTTTTTATATATAAAAATATTTTTATATATAAAATCAACATGCCATTTTTTGCATATCAGAAAACATTTATTAATCCATGTTTTAGATATATCATTTAAATTATGATTAATATGTACTGCTCTTATTGTAATACTAGGATATTTTTTACGTAATTGTACCAAATCATATAATAATACAGAAGAATCTACTCCACCACTATATGCTATTAAGATATTATGTAGTTTATATAAAATATGTTGTATTTTTTTGGAAATTAACATAATTAAATTATTATTTATGTAGTTATATATTATTTTAAAGTATATATAATAAAAATTACTTAAAATTTAGTTTTACATTAAAATATTTTAGTTGAGATAAATATTGTATTTGTGATAATATTATATCATTATGATTAAAATAAAAATTCTCTTTTAAAAATAATTTTTGTTGTAAAGTTGTGTAAAAATATACAGGAATGTAATCATCATGATATTTAATCGATAAAATTTGTTTTATATATATAAATAAATCATCAAACAAAATACTTTTATTATGTATAATAATATATATATTTTGTAAAAATTTTTTTCTCATATCTATCAGACTAATAATATTATAAGCATTAATTTTAAAAACATTTAGATAATTGTCTAAACGCAGAATACCATATAAAATAACTATGTTATTATTTTTTATTAAGTGATTAAATTTATAGAATATATTTAACATCATATTTACTTCAATTTTTGCTGTATTATCATCTATATTAAAAATAACACATTTTTCTTTTTTATAATTTATACCATGATGCATATTTGTAATGATACCACATACTGTAATTTTAATTACATTACTTTTATAAGTATTACACATTTGTTTTATACTAATATTGTTAGTATAATATTTTACTTCTTTATCATAATCCATCAGAGGATGATTTGTTAAATATATTCCTAAAATATTTTTTTCTTTTAAAAATATTTCTTTATTTGACAAAAATATTTTTTTTACATTTAATAAACTATTTTCTAAATTTACATGATCTTGTAAAGATAATAAATTCATTTGTTTTGTGTTTTTTTCTTTTATATAAATCTTTGTTATTTTTATAATATCATCTAAATGCATAATTAATATACTTCTATGGTATAAAAAACAATCTAATGCACCAGATAAAATTAATTTTTCTATAATATGTTTATTATTTTTATCATAATTCATACGTATACATAAATCTATAATAGATTTAAATTTACCATATTTCATTCTATTATTAATAATTTGTAAAGCTTGATATGCTCCTATACCTTTAATAGCACCTAAACCATATATAATATTTTTATCATTAACATGAAACTTATATAAGCTATTATTGATGTTTGGTGGTATAATCTTAATATGCATATATTTACATTCTTTAATTAAATGCATAATTTTTTTTGTATTATCTAATTCAGAACTTAAAACAGCTGCCATAAATTCATGAGGATAATATATTTTTAACCAAAGCGTTTGATAAGAAATCAAAGCATATCCTACAGAATGTGATTTATTAAATCCATATGCAGAAAATTTTTCTAAAAAATTGAAAATTTTTATTGCTAATGTTTTATTAGTATTCATTTTTTTAGCGCCATGTAAAAACAATGATCTTTGTTTTATCATTTCTTTATGTTGTTTTTTGCTTATTACACGACGTAAAACATCAGCTTGTCCTAAACTATATCCAGATAATACTTGTGCGATTTGCATAACTTGTTCTTGATATAAAATAATACCATATGTTGATTGTAATATTGGTTTTAATTTATCATGTTGCCAAACTTTATCGGGATACGAAATGGTTTCTTTGCCATGCTTACGATTAATAAAATTTTCAACCATTCCAGATTGTAATGGTCCAGGACGAAATAAAGCTAATAAAGATACTATATCTTCAAAGTTATCTGGTTGTAAATGCTTAATTAATTCTTGTATGCCTTTTGATTCTAATTGGAAAATACCTATAGTGTTAGCTTGTTTTAAAAAATTAAAAATGTTTATATCATCTAATTTTAAGTTTTGTAATATAATTTTAATATTATAATTTTGTTTTATCATTTTTAATGTATGATGTAATATTGTTAATGTACGTAATCCTAAAAAATCAAATTTTACTAAACCAATATTTTCAATATCATTTTTATCAAATTGTGTTAAAATATTATTACCTGTAATGTCACAATATATTGGCATAAATTTTACTAGTTTAGTAGGTGCTATTACAACACCGCCAGCATGTTTGCCTATGTTTTTTATTGTTCCCTCTAATTTTACAGCAGTATCAATTAAGTCTCTAACATTATTATCTGATTTATATATATCCAATAATTTTTTATTTATAAAAGCTTTTTTTAGAGTTATGCCTATATCTGTAGGTATTAATTTAGATATGCGATTGATAAAATCATAAGGAAAACCTAATACTCTACCTACATCTCTAATTACTGCTTTAGCAGTCATAGTGCCAAAAGTAATAATTTGTGCTACTGCATCTAAACCATATATTTTTTTTACATGATCAATAACTAAATCACGTTTTTCCATACAAAAATCAATATCAAAATCCGGTAAAGAAATTCTTTCTGGATTTAAAAATCTTTCAAAAATTAAATTAAATTTTATAGGATCTACATCTGTGATTTGTAAAACGTATGCGACCAATGAACCYGCTCCAGAACCTCTAGCAGGACCTACAGGAATATGATGTTTTTTAGCCCATTGTACAAATTCCATAACAATTAAAAAATAACTTGCAAAACCCATTTTATTAATAACGGTTAATTCTTTTAATAACCTTTTTTGATAAATATTTTTATTTATTTTCTGTGTATTTTTATATAATAAAGATGTAATTTTTTTTTCTAAACCAGAATAAGATTTTTGTATAAGATATTTTTCTGGGGTAATATTATTTATATGAAATTTAGGTAAAAAATATTTATTCAATGTTAAAAAAATATTACATCTTTGTGCAATTTCAATACTATTTTGTATAGCCTCTGGTATATCAGCGAATAAAGCGATCATATCTTGAGAGTTTTTAAAAAATTGTTCTTGACTATAAGAATTATTTTTTAAAAATATACTTAAAGTTGTACTTTGATGAATCGCAACACGTATGTTATGAGCATAAAAATCATTTTTATTTAAAAAACGTACATGATTAGTTGCTAGAACAGGTAAAGAATAATCATAAGCTATATTTAAAGCCATATTAATATAATTTTTTTCATGTATTTTATTAGTACGTGTTAATTCTAAATAAAAACGATTAAAAAAATATTTTTTATAAAAAGCAATAATTTTTGTTACTCTTTTAAAATTATTTTCAAGTAAATTAATACCTATATCACCTTCTATCCCACCGGATAAAATGATCAAACCATCATTATATTTTTGTAATAATTGATAATTAATCATAGGTCCAAAAGAACTATCATAACCATATTGATGCGCCATAGATATCAAATATTTTAAGTTTTGATAACCAATATTATTTATTCCTAAAATCGTTATTTTGGTACATTGTTGGAGAAATTTTATTTTAAATTCTGCGCCTATAATTGCTTTGATACCGAATTGATGTGATAATTGATAAAATTTTATTAAACCAAATAAATTAGTAATATCTGTTATAGCTATTGCAGGCATATTAAATTTGATAGCTTGTTGAATAAATTGTTCGATTTTTGATAATCCATCTTGTATGGAATAATCACTATGAATATTTAAATGTATAAAGGTTTTTTTGATCATTTTATAATAGTTTTAGAAAAATATAATTATACAATTTTATTTTGCAATTTGTATACAAATCTTATCTGCAATACAAACAATAATATTATTTACTGTGGCCACAGAATCATAAAAAAAAAATTTTTTTTATTATGTTTAAAATAACTTTTAATAATTATTTGATCACCAGGAATAACTTTTTGTTTAAAACGTATATTTTTAATACTAACAACATAAAACATTTTCTGTTTAATAAAATTATTAGATACTGTTTTATATAATAAAATTCCTGTAGTTTGTATCATAGATTCTAATATTAATACTCCAGGATAAATTGGCTGATTAGGAAAATGTCCTATAAAATATGGTTCATTAATAGTGATGTTTTTAATAACATGAATTACTAATCTAGTAGTATCAACATATATGATACGATCTATTAAAATAAATGGGTAACGATGTGGTAAAATATTTAAAATTTCATTAATATAAAAAATATTATTCAATTAATTATCTCTATAATATTAATTGTATTACAATACTAATATATTATACATTTAAAAAAATTATTTTAAATATTTTTTCATGATTATTTTTATAATTAATCACTAAATTTAATATTCATGAATAAAATTAATTACATTAATTATTTTCAATAGTAAATTGAAATAATTGTATCTGATCATGTATAGATTTTTTTAATGGGTATGCGCATGTCAAAGTCATAACACCTAATGGTGTTTTATATTTTAACACAAAACCAATAGATGATCTTAGTTCTGTAAAAAAATTTTTTGTAGATGTTAAATCTAATTTAGAAAAACTATTTTTTGTATATATCAAATTCCATATACTACCTATATCAACAAATAATAATGGTTTAAAATTTTGTAAATATTGATATATTGGTATATGTGGAGGTATAGAAAATTTAAGTTCTGTTGTTAATTGAAACATAATATTATCATGATATGATACAGGATTGATATGTATTAAATGATGTTTTATATAAAATTTATTTATAGAATTATCATAATGTTTTTTAACATTTATATTAGGTTGAATGCCTCTAACAATATTAGTATGATTTATCCCAATCATTTCAGGGAAAATATAAGTGTTATTTGCAAGACTATTTATATAACTTATTTTACTTCTAATGATAAAATTCATGAGATAAATATATGTTTTATGATACTTATCAAGTAGTTTTATATATATCGGAATATATTGATTATATTCAAACATTAATTTATAATTATGATGATAAATTTTTTGTAAAATTGAAAAATTAAAACTTAAAATTGCTAAAATACCTTTTGTAGGTTGTTCTTGATGATTTAAAGTATTAAAAATTAAAAAATTTTTTATATTATATTCTACTAATGAATAAATATTTTTCTGAAAAATAATATATTCTTTTGTGTTAGTATAATTATTATTTAAATATATCGGTTTTGGCAAAGTAAAATTATATATTTGATGATGTAGTAATCCTATATAATTTTTTATTGCAAAATGTGTAGCATATATAGGTAGTTTTAATATAGTATATATGCCTTTTTTTATATCTATATAATGAATATTTTTTTCAGGATGATAAAAAAACATTTTTATACCAATACTTATATTTTTGTAAAAAATATATGGTTTTATTAATAAAATATTCCAATAAAATTCATTAATACTTTTATTAATTGTTACTAAAAGATTATTAGCTTTACCTAAAAAATTATCTTTTTGTAAGTATGAATTTAACATTAATTTATTATTATTCAAACCAAAATTAAAATTAAATATATTTGTATTATTATTATGAATATTATAAATAACATCTATAGAATTTAATTTATCATGATTATGATGAAATAATACTGATACATAATTAATATATTCAAGTTGTGTTAATTTATTTTTTGTTTGTTGTATTAAATTTAGATTTAAAATATGGTGTTCTTTATGTAAAAGATTATTTTGTAATAAATATTCTGGAATAATTTTATTATGTATAAATTTAATATATCGTACATAATATTTCATACCCGTATCTACATAAACATGTAAAACTATATTTCTTACGGTTATATCATATGTTTTATATATCAGAACTATAGGATGTAAAAACCCACAAGTTATTAAATAATTTATTATCTTTTTTTTTAAAATTAATATTTTTTTTGTTTGATATGTTTGATTTAAATATATATTTGATATAACACGTATGGAATTGATAAGTTGTTTACTCTTTATATTAATCATAATTTTTTTTATAATATAAAGYTGATTTTCTTTTACAAAAATATCTAAATTCACACGATGTTTATTAGGTATAATATTATATTTAATATTAGTGATTTTAAATTTTAAAAAACCTTGTTTAATATAAAAATGTGTTATATCGTGCATAATACATGATATGGTTTGTTTATTATAATAATAAAGTCCAAAATAATACCAAAGTTTTCTAAAATACAGACTAACGTTTTTTAAAATTATTGGTTGTTTAAAAGCAGAATTACCTATAATATTAATTTGTTGGATTTTAACTTTTCCTATTTCATTAATAAATATATATATTTTATTATATAGCTTATCATCTTTGATAATAAAAATTTCTATATTAGAAATACCATATATATTATATATATGTTTTATATATTTTTTTAATAAAAATATTTTTTTTTTATCTACTATATTATATTTAGTAATTTTTAATTTATAAAGAATTTTATATAAAATATTACTATTAATTTTTTTGTTTCCAATAAATATAATTGTATTTTTTATGTTTTGATGTGGAACATCAGATATTTTATCTACAACATTATATGTTGTATCATTAAAATGTTTTAATGATTGCGCCTGTAATGGTGTTATATAAAATAAATTTACAAATATAACAAATATAAATGTACAAATAACATGTATTTTAGTAATGTAATATTTTTGTATAATCATGTATCACAGATATACCCATAATAAAAATTATTAATATAATACTTATATTATATGCAAATGTTTTGATATATAATGATATTTTTCGTCTTATAATATTTTCGCATATTAAAAAACATAATTGTCCTCCATCTAATATAGGTAATGGTAATAAATTCATTATAGCTATATTAATACTTATTAAAGCCAAAAAACATAAATAAGACATAATACTTTTTTTAGAAATAACTCCTATCATATATCCAATATATATTGGACCGCTAAAATGTTCAAGACTAATATTATGTATTAATAAAAGATTTTTCAAAGATAAACATATCATTTTTATTATTATAAAAATTTTTTTACATGCCATAGATAACGATATAAAAAACTTATAGTAATAAGTAGTATTATATATATTGTGCTTTAAATATATAATTTTAGGAATAATGCCAATATAATTATACTGTGATAACATTTCGTTTAATTTTGGCAAATGTATTTTCATTAATAAAATTTGATTTTTTCTTTTTATATATAAAAAAACATTACTATTATTATGCATAAATAAATATTGTTTTAAATTATACCAATTAATAATTTTAGATCCCTTAATTTTAATAATTTGATCACCAACATTTAAATGTGCTTGTGCAGCTATAGAGTTCTTTTCAATATAAGTAATAATAGGAATAATGTTCATATATTCTGGAAGAATACCCAGCGCAGTAATAAAATTATTATGATGTATATTAAATGTATTATAATTAATTGGAATTTTTTTTTCAAACAAGAAAGATTGATTAATATCTTTAAGAAGAAAAACAATGTTTTTTTGATGTTTTAAAATAATATTATGTAATTCTATATTTATTTCATCCCAATTTAAAACAGTTTTATTATTAATTTTTTTAATTTCTGTATTTATAGGTAATTTTGCGTGATCAACAATAGAGTTGTAAGATATATGTTTGATAATTGGTTTATATGAATGCAAATTAATAAAAAATACAAACCAATAAATAATTATTGCTAATATTATATTAGCTATAGGACCACTTAATATGATCAAAATTTTTTTTAAACAAGATAATTGATCATAAAATAATAATTTATATTTTTGTATATGTTTTTGAATTTTATTCGTTATGGGATGATATTTATCATCTAATATTTGTATATAACCACCTAATAAAAATAGTCTTATAATATATTTAGTACCATATTTATCCGTAAATTCAGTTATTTTTGGTCCAAAACCTAATGAAAAACATGGAATATATAAATTAAAATATCTAGCCATATAAAAATGTCCATATTCGTGTATGATTATTAATATACATAAAGTAATTGTTAACATAATTATATCCCATAAAATATTTAACAAAATTATATACTCCTATTTAAATAATAAATTTACATAAATACATATAATTAATATTATATAGCTCTATTACCACCAAAACGACGTTGTCTTTGAGAATAATTTTTAAGTGCATGTAAAAAACATTTTTCATTAAAATCAGGCCATAATATATTAGTAAAATATAATTCTGCATAAGCAATTTGCCATATAAGAAAATTACTAATACGTATATTTCCTCCTGTACGTATAACTAAATCTATTGGTGGTACATCATGTAATGCTAAATATTTTGTAAAAGTTTTCTCAGTAATATCTTGTATGGTAATTTTTTTTTTATATACTTGTTTAATAATGTTTTTAATACCATAAATAATATCACTTTTACCACCATAATTTATTGCTAAATTTACTATTAGTACACTATTATGTTTAGTTAATTTTTCTGCTCTTATAATGGATTTTTGTAAATCAGTATCTAATATTGTTTTGTTACCAATAACATTAATTTTAATTTTATATTTAATAAAATTATTAATTTCGTTATTTAAAATATATTGGAATAATTTCATAATACATATTATTTCTGAAGGTGAACGTTTCCAGTTTTCACTGCTAAAAGCATATAATGTTAAAACTTTCAACTTGTATTTTATACATGAATGAATAATTGTTTTTACTACATTAACACCAGCTTTATGCCCTATAATACCTTTTTTGCCTTGTTTCCATGCCCAACGCCTATTCCCATCCATAATAATCGCAATATGTTTAGGACACTTTTTTTTATTTAAAATATTTATTGCTTGCATATTCATATAATTGAAATTATTAATACTTAATGTTCATTTTATATATATTACTATATTTTTTTTTTTTTATGAAATAATGAGTATATTGACGTACATAATTATCTATCCACAATACTTCATAGATATTTTTAGGCTTATTAAAAGATAATTTATCTAAAATAATACTATTTATATGAGCAATATCTATAAATGATATTTTTTTCTTTAAACATAATTCAGTAGTAATATCATTAACTGCATTTAAGATAATAAATGCTGATAATCCTGCATAGCTAGCTTCTATTGCTAATTTTAAACATGGATATTTAATTAGATCTGGTTTTAAAAAAGTTAAGGACTGTATATCATAAAAATTTACTGGTTTATTATCAGCATTAATTTTATATGGCCATTCTAACATACTAGCAATAGTAACTTGTATATTAGGATAATTTAATTTAGCATTAACACTATTATTTTTTAAACGTACCATTGCTGCAATAATAGATTCTGGATTAATAATAATTTCTATTTGTTCTTTTTGTGCATTAAATAGATATTTAGTAGCAATATATTCAAAACCTTGTGATATCATAGTAGACATATTAATCATATTTTTATAATTTAAACAAGATGTTGTTATACAAGATTTAATATCAATATATTTAAATTTTTCTATAGGTAAATATAAAAATAACCCTCCAGAACCAATTAAAATAATACTATTAATATCATTTTTATATAAATTACATATACCTATTTGTTTTTGTATACTATTCGGCATGAGCTCATAAATTGCACTATGACTATTATTAATCGGTAAAATTTTTGCTTTAAATCTATATATGTCTTTAATTAAAAGACTATGTATTATTATTAATAATTCTATACTAGTTAATAAAACTACTTTGCTAGATTTAATTGCCTCTTTTATATATAAAAGTCCAATAAGACTTTTAATAGTAATAATAATTTGATCAACATCATCTAAAGCTGTAATCTCTATTATTTTACGTTTGCCAAATAAAATTTTTGTTTTAATGCCAATATTTTTTAAATTATTATGTAAAATTATAGCATGACTTTTTTTATACATAATAGCATAATCTGGATTAAATAATATACACTGTTTAATCATTAATTCAACATTATGTTTTGCTACTAAAACTTTAATTTTATATAAATTAGGATTAGTTAATATTACAGACAAAATATTACGTCCAAAATATCCAGTAGAACCCAATATAGTTAGGTATTTCATATAATTTATCCTATTTAAAAATTAAATTAAATAACATAAATAATATTTAATATTGTAATATATCTTTTTCTTTTTGTTTTAAATAATTAGATATACATGTTATATAATGTGCTGTATGTTTTTGAATGATATGTTGAAATTTTTTTTCTACATTTTCACTAATTTCTTTATTTTTTAAATATAATTTAATTTTATTATTTGTTTTTCTGCGAATAGTACGTATACAAATACGAAATAATTCAGTTTCTGTTTTAATTCTTTGTAGTAGTTTTATTTTCCGTGTTTCAGTAATAATTGGCATAGTAATATAGATACTTAAATTTATAATTTTCGTATGAACATCTAAGTTTGCAGTTAAAATAGCTTTTTCAATATTTTTAATGGTTTTTTTATCAAATGGGGTTACTTTTAATGTATTAATATTTTGTACTATTATAGTTGCTATATGATGTATAGGTATTGTTTTATTATATATAGTAGTTACCATAACATGTTCTAATAATTTAGGTGAAATTCTATTCATAGACATTATATTAATCTTATTTTTAAAGTTATTAAAACATTGTTGCATACTTTGTTCATTATTTTTTATAATATCATTATACATATTTACATTTTCCAAATTGTGTTTTTCCATATATACAAAAATTTTATATATTTGTAATTAGTGTACCTATTGTATTTCCTTTGCTACTATACCCAGTAATAATTTGTTGTAAAAAATTTATTTTATTAATATTTAGAATATGTATAGGTATATTTGCATCTCGTGATAAAATGATAGAAGTATGATCCATAATGTTTAATTGTCTATATAAAACAAAATTATAATCTATTTTTTTATAAAATTTAGCATTAGGAAATTTAATAGGATCTTGTGAAAATACTCCATTAACTTTAGTAATTTTAAAAATAGCATCAGCTTCTAATTCTATTCCTCTTAAACATGCTGCTGTATCAGTAGTAAATGCAGGACAACCAAGACCGCCAACAAAAATAATAATGTGATTATTTTTAATTAAATGTAATGCTTTAATAATGTTATATTCATCACAAATATTTTTTATAGCTACAGCAGACATAATTACGGTATGAATATTATGCAAATTCATTTGAGAACATAATAATAATCCGTTAATAATAGTTGATAATATACCAATATGGTCTCCTAAGACTGTTTTAATATTATTATGTATTGCAAGTTTTTTGCCTTTAAATATACTACCTCCGCCGATGACAATACCAATTTGCACACCTAATGGTATAATATTTTTAATTACTGTAATAAAATTATTTATTAAATCATTATTAGCATCTAAATAATTATTTTTTTGTAAAAAATCACCACTTATTTTTAATATTATTCTATTATAAATTATTTTTTTTTTAAGATTCATATTTTTATTATTTATCTATTAATCTATTTTAGTGTTTAATCCTAATTCTAAATATAAAAACTTTGTAATCACCATATTATTTTCTTTTAAATAATTTGTAACTAATTTTGTTGTATCTAGTAAAAAAGATTGATTATTTAATGTAATATTATTAATAAACTTATCCATACGCCCATTAATTATTTTATTGAGAATTATTTTTGGTTTATTTAAATCATGGACAAGACTTTTTTGTATTTGATATTCTTTATCTATGATGTTTTGAGGTATTTCATCTTTAGAAATATAACGAGGTTTTAAAACGGCTATATGCATAGCAATTTTTTTCATAATAGATGTATTATCTAAATTAGATTGTAATATTACACCTATACATTTATTATGATGTATATACGATCCAATAAAAACTCCTTGAATGATTTTTAATTGTGCAATAATAATATTCTCTTTGATAATATTAATTAAATATAATAATTTTTCATTGAATACATTACGTATTTTTATAATATTAGTATTTGGATATTTTTTGACATATTGTAAAATATCATTAGCAAAATTATATAAATGTGTATTACGAGCTACAAAATCTGTTTGACAATTAATTTCTAATAAAATACCCAGATCTTTTGTAATTAATCCAGTAATAAAACCTGCAGTAGTTGTTTGATTAATACCATTTAAAATACTTAATTTTAAATTTTTTCTTATATAGTCTACTGCTAATGTAATGTTGCCATTAGTTTGTAATAAAGCTTGTTTACATTCGATAATACCAATTCCTGTAAGAGTACGTAATTTTTGAATTTGTGTAACTGTAATTTTCATTATGTTATTTTCTCAAGATCATATTGCATGCTGTACAATATTATTATTTTTTATTGTTAAATGTGATGTTTTTTGCATGGTTAATATTTTTGTAACATTTAATAAATATAATTTGATCGCTCTTACTGCATCATCATTACCTGGAATAACATAATTAATATTATCTGGATTGGTATTAGTATCAACAATAGCAAATATAGGAATATTTAATTTTTTAGCTTCTTTTATAGCTATTTTTTCATGATTAGCATCAATAATAAAAATAGCATCTGGTAAACCTCCCATATTTTTAATACCACCTAAACTTTTTTCTAATTTTAATAACATTTTATTACGTATTAAAGCTTCTTTTTTTGTTAATTGATTAAATGTACCATTTTTACTCTGTATTTCAAGATCTTTTAATCTTTTAATAGATTGTTTTACTGTTTTCCAATTAGTTAACATTCCTCCTAGCCAACGATGATTAACAAAAAATTGGTTACAACTTTGTGCAGTTTTTTTTATTAAAATAGATGCAGATTTTTTAGTTCCAACAAATAAAATTTTGCCTTTACGTTGGTTAATTTTTTTTAATTCTAATAATGCTTTATTAAAATTAATTAATGTTTTATCTAAATTAATAATATGTATTTTTTTAACATGACTAAAAATAAATTTTTTCATTTTAGGATTCCAATAACGTGTTTGGTGTCCAAAATGAACTCCTACCTTAAACATTTCTTTAATAGTCAAAGACATTGTTATTTTCCTTAAAATAAGTATTTATATATTTATTATTATATAGTAACTTAGTATTCTAATAAATACATATTTACATTTGTAAAATATTGTATATACAGTATTTTTTTATTAAAACATATAAACAAATAATGGGTATTAATACTTAAACAATAACTATGAATATTTCAATTAAAACAACTAAAGAAATAAATAAAATTATACAATCTTGTAAATTAGCAACTGAAGTACTAGAAATGATTGATTTATATATTATACCAGGTATTAGTACAGAACAACTTAATTGCATATGTCATGATTATATAATAAATGTGCAAAAAGCTAAACCTGCAACTTTAGGATATAAAGGATATCCTAAATCAGTATGTATTTCTCGTAATAATGTTGTTTGCCATGGCATACCTAATCAAAAAGAAATTTTATGTAATGGTGATATTATAAATATTGATGTTACAATATTATACAATGGATATTATGGTGATACTTCTAAAATGTTTTATGTTGGTAATAATATTTCATCACAATTACGAAAATTATGTCACGTTACACAAAATAGTTTATATAAAGCAATAAAAATTGTAAAACCAGGATTAAGATTATATTTAATTGGTAAAACAATACAACAATATGTAGAAAATGAAAATTTTTCTGTAGTTCGTAATTATTGTGGTCATGGTATTGGGAAAAATTTTCATGAAGAACCACAAGTATTGCATTATAATGCTTATGATTATGGTATTATTTTACAAGAAGGTATGATTTTTACAATAGAACCTATGGTTAATATAGGCAGTAAAGATGTATATGTAGCAAATGATGGTTGGACGGTAAAAACTCAAGACAAATCTTTTTCTGCACAGTATGAACATACTATACTAGTAACTAAAAATGGTTATAAAATTTTAACATTAAGACAAGAAGAAAAAATATATTTCTCAAATAGAAAATAATATATATTTAAATGATATTGATACCCAAATATTTAAATACATAATTTGTTTTATTCATCTAAAAAACTTTTTAAAATATCGGAACGGCTAGGATGTCTTAATTTCCGTAATGCTTTAGCTTCTATTTGTCGTATTCTTTCTCTTGTAACATCAAATTGTTTACCCACTTCTTCTAATGTAT
Organism: Enterobacteriaceae endosymbiont of Macroplea mutica; assembly: GCF_012571345.1. Taxonomy (GTDB): domain Bacteria; phylum Pseudomonadota; class Gammaproteobacteria; order Enterobacterales; family Enterobacteriaceae. Next base: position 257,143 of record NZ_CP046218.1, read on the forward strand.
GATCTGTATTCATATCTATACCAAATCTCATTCTTAATACTTTAGCTTCTCGAGGTGTTAAACTAGATAAAATATTATATGTAGCTATACGCAAACTTTCAGAAGTGGCAGATTCTAATGGTAATTTAGACGTATTATCTTCAATAAAATCTCCTAAATGTGAATCTTCATCATCACCAATAGGTGTTTCCATAGAAATTGGTTCTTTAGCAATTTTTAATACTTTTCGAATTTTTTCTTCAGGAATCATTAGATATTCTGATAATTCTTCTGGAGTGGGTTCTCTGCCGATTTCTTGCAAAATTTTTCTTGATATTCGATTTAGTTTATTTATTGTTTCAATCATATGTACTGGTATACGTATAGTTCTAGCTTGATCAGCGATAGATCTTGTAATGGCTTGTCTAATCCACCAAGTAGCATAAGTAGAAAATTTATATCCTCTTTTATATTCAAATTTATCTACAGCTTTCATTAAACCAATATTACCTTCTTGGATTAAGTCTAAAAATTGCAATCCTCTATTTGTATATTTTTTAGCAATAGAAATGACTAGTCTTAAATTTGCTTCGACCATTTCTTTTTTAGCTTTTTGTGCTTTTATTTCACCTATATGTATTTTTTGATAAATATTTTTTATTTGTGCTATAGTTAATTTTGTTTTTTTTTCAATTTTTTTTAATGTTAAAAAAATTTTATATAATTTTTCGTACGTAAAATGATTAAAATGTTGTTGACATAATTTACATGCTTGTAGTTTAGAAAAAATATATTTTTCATTAGATTCATGATTTTTATAAAAAAACAAAAATTGTTTTTTAGTAATATTATAATGTTTAATAAAAAAATTTATAATTTTATTTTCTTGTTTTTTGATATAAAATATTAATTTACGAATATTATTAACTAAAAAATAAAATTCTTTAGAAATTAATCTAAATTGTATAAAAACGTTAATAAGATTATTTTTTTCAATTAATGTTTTTTTATGATAATATCCCTTATTGCATATTAAATTATATGTTTTGTTAAATTGATTACGTAATAATACAAATTTTTTTTTAGCTAATATAGGATCAATATGATGATCATTATTTGTTAATAAACCATGTTCAGATGATGATAAAAATCTATTATTATTTAAATTATCCTGTTGTTGTGTAGCATGTGTAAAACCATAGATAATATCAGAAAGCTTTTTTTCCCCAGACTCTATTAAATCATATTGATGTAATATATGCATGATAGTATTAGGATATTCTGCCATAGCACATTGAATTTGATACATTCCGGCTTCTATTTTTTTTGCAATATCGATTTCATCTGTTCTAGTTAATAATGATACTGTACCCATTTCACGCATATATATACGTACAGGATCTGTTGTTTTTCCTAAATCATTATCATTGTTATTTGATAAAACTTGTTGTGTTATTTCTTCTGGAATATGTTCTTGATTTAAAATAAAATCTTCTTCAAGCGATTCTTGTATTATTTTAATAGTCATGTATTTTATCTTCTTTATAATATTTCAAATTAAATCTTTAATTATTAAATTTTTATTAATGAAATTATTTTGTATATTTATAAAATAAACAAAATTTCATTTTTCAATATAAATATAAAAATATATGTTAATTATGATTCTATGTAATAGTTTTATTAAAAAAAATATTTTATATATACTACATATAAATTTTATTAAAAATATTATTTTTTAGCTAGTCTTTTAGTTAAAAACCATAATTCTTTTTTTTCATCTATATTTAATCCTATAATACGTTCTAGAGATATTAAATAATTTTGTCTATCTTCTAAAATTTGAATTTTCAATTTATATATCAATTGCATAAAAAAACATTTTATTTGTTTATTAGGGATCATATGATTCCATAAGGCAAGTATTTCAAGGTGTTGTTTAAATTTAGTAAATCTATATTTTTCTATAATTTGTATAGTAGTAATATTTTTATTATTACAAAATTGAATTAAATTAATTAAAAATGGCAAACCATGTACTTTAGTAGTAAGATATACATGTATTTTAGGAACTAAACAAGATAATTGTGGATTTTGTATTAACAGACTAATTAGTAAACGTATAGTAGTTTTTTTAAAAAAATTATTATTTTTTTGAATATTATAAATATGATTACTTTGCATATGATTTTGATAAATATCTAATATATTCATTAGGCCAATTTTATTACCTAATTGTTTAACTAAATTTATCTGAAATAAATAATCGGGAATCATTCGGATTAAAGATAATGCTATATAACTTAATTTAGTTTTACCTTCACAAGTATTAATATTAATTTTGGATAATAATATTTGAAAAAAAAAATCTGAAAATAATAAAATGTTATTAATACGTTTTTCAAATAAAATTGTACCTTCTTTCCGTATTAAACTATCTGGATCTTCATTATTAGGTAAAATCATAAAACCAATACTTTTGCCATGTACCATATGGGTTAAACTGTTCTTTAATGACTTCCAATGTGCTTTCATGCCAGCAGCATCACCATCATAACAATAAATAATCATATTTGTTACACAAAACAATTTTTTAATATGTACACTACTAATATGTGCACCTAATACTGCCACAACATATTTAATATTAAATTGAAATAAACTGATAACATCAGTATAACCTTCAACTACTAATATATGTTTTATATGTTTGTTATTTTGTATGGTTTCATACAAACCATATAATTCATGTTTTTTATGGAAAATAATACTATCAGAAGAATTAATATATTTTGGCATGTTATTTTGTTGTATAATACGTCCACCAAAACCTACAATATAACCTTGTAAATTTTTTATAGGAAAAATAATACGATTATGAAAAATATCATAATGTTTTTTAGTTAACGTATGTAAATTTATTATTTTCAATTTATATTGTAAAATCTTTAATAATGTTGTATTTAACAAAATTTTTTGATGTATTGTACTAGACGAATAACCAATAGAAAAATATTGTATAATACTATTATTGTATCCTCTTTGTAAGAGATACTGATAAGCTATTTTGCCTTCRCTGYAAGTATATAAAACATGCTTATAATATTGATGCATATATATTATATATTTATATAACAAATTTTTTTGTATAAAATTTTTATTAGTTGTTATATTTTTCGTACCGCTAATAATAGTAAGATTAAAAAACTCTATAATTAATGTAATACTTTGTATAAATGATAAATTATCATAATGCATAACAAAATCAATAATATTGCCATGAGCACCACAACCAAAACAATGATATAATTTTTTTATTTCATTAACAACAAACGAAGGATTTTTTTCTAAATGAAAAGGACAAAGACCAAAAAAATTTTGTCCTTTTTTATATAATTTAATTTTATTTTTAATAAAAAATACAATATTAGCTTTATCTAATACATAATTTATAAGATCACGGGAAAAATATTTCATAATATGTATTATTTATAATAATATATTGACATTGATAAATTATGATATAAGATCAATTATATTTTTACTAAAATAAACGTGTTCGTTTTAATTTTTCTCTAGAAATTTTTTTCATATGTCTTTTAATAGCAGAAGCTTTAGATCGTTTTCTAATTGTAGTAGGTTTTTCATAAAATTCTCTACGACGTACTTCTGCTAAAATTCCTGCTTTTTCACAAGAACGTTTAAATCTTCTTAAAGCTAAATCAAATGGTTCATTTTCACGTACTTTAATAACTGGCATATAATTTTTACTCATCAAATAATATATAATACTAATTATATATTATGTATATGTTTTTTGTTATATTATATACRTAAAAACTCGAAAAATATTATGTTAATTCTAGGCATAGAAACTTCTTGTGATGATACAGCAATAGCTATATATGATAATTATAACGGTATTTTATGTAATCATATTAAAATACAAAAAATACATAACAAATATGGTGGCATTATACCTGAAATAGCAGCAAGGTATCATTTAAAAAACATTATTACTGTAATTAACAAAGTTTTAAAAAAAACTAATAAAAAATTACAGGATATAGGTGGTATTGCTTATACTTGTGGTCCTGGTTTAATAAATTCTTTAATAGTTGGCGCAACTATTGGTCATGCATTGGCATTTTCTTTAAATATTCCTATTATACCTATTAATCATATGGAAGGACATTTATTATCTATAATGTTATCAAAAAAAAAACCATCATATCCATTTTTAGGATTATTAATTTCAGGTGGACATACTCAATTGATATATGCATATCAATTGAGTAAGTATAAAATTATTGGAACTAATATTGATGATGCTATTGGTGAAGTATATGATAAAGTTTCTAAATTTTTAAAATTACAATATATAGGTGGTAAATATCTTAGTAAGATTGCTAAATTAGGTATCCCATGCCAAATAAAATTTCCAAGACCTATGACAAGTGATAAAAATAATTTTAATTTTAGTTTTTCCGGTATTAAAACCGCAGTAAAAAAATTTATAGATACTAATAACATACATAACACCCAAACGAAAGCTAATATTGCTTATGCTTTTGAAGAAGCGGTCATAGAAACATTATTTATAAAAAGTTTTTATGCACTTAAAAAATATAATATATCTCAACTGGTTATAGCAGGTGGTGTTAGTTCTAATCATACTTTAAGAAAATATTTTTACAACAAATTAGCATTACATAAAATGCAATTATTTATGAGTAAAATCAATTATTGTATAGATAATGCAGCTATGATAGCATATGTTGGTATGCAAAAAATTGCAAAACAAAACCAGTATCAAACTTCTAGTATTATTATTAATCCCAAATTAACTCTTCATGACATTATTAAATAAAAAATATTTATAGGAAAATTATATATGTTAATGCAATATAAGTTTCATAAGATCATTTTTTTAAGTATTATGCAAGGTTTAACAGAATTTTTACCTATATCTTCTACAGCACATATTATTATATTGTCAAAATTATTCCATATATCATGTAATAATTTTTTTAAACTTTTTATTACTGTTATACAATTAGGATCGATTATAGCAACATGTATATTTTACAGAACAAATATTATAGATATTTTTAAAAATACTCTTGAATATAACATTATTTTGAAAAAAAAATTTAATTTAATACATATTATTATTGTCACATCACCAATTGTAATATGTGGCTTATTATTATACAAATATATTAAACATATAACAAATATTAAAAATGTAATTTATGGTTTATTGATAGGCAGTATATTAATATGCATAGCAGAAATTTTTAAACCCAAAAACAATATTATATGTTCTTTTAATAAGATAAATTATCAAAAATTATATATTATTGGTTTAATACAATGTTTATCTTTAATACCAGGTTTTTCTCGATCTGGTTCTGTGTTGTCTATTAATTTAATATTAGGTATAAAACGCACTTTAGCAACTAAATTATGCTTTATTATGGCCATTCCAGTAATTTTAGGAGCAAGTTGTTTAGATTTGTATAAAAATTACGCATTACTTAATATTAATAATATATTACTATTATGTGAAAGTTTATTCCTATCCTTTATTACTAGTTTATTAACTATTAAAATATCTTTATTTTTAATTAATAATATATCATGGTTATATTTTGTTATTTATCGATTAATAATCTTATTAATTATATATATAAATTATATATAATATTTTATTCTTTTTGTAAAAATTTTTTTAATAATTGTAATCTTTGATTATATATAATATTTTTAATATCACAACCTTTGTGTAAAAAAATATTATTTTGTAAAATAATTTTTTGGATATTCATTTGACATAAATATTGATAAATTTTTATAAAGTATTTACCCTGTATATAATTAATATTTTCACATTTTTTACGGCCTCTGGCATCTGATTCGCTAATTAAGGCAATTTGTTGAACTCTTTGGGGTTTACGCCAAGCATCAATTACATTATATATATCTAATATAGTTTTAGGTGAATGTTTATGAATATTATGTAATAAATCATGTGTTTTAACAGCTAAAACAGATAATGTTTTAATATGATTGGGTACTTTTAGACGATTACACAATTTTTTAATGATAGGAACGCCTAATTCATTATGTCCATAATGACTTGGCCATAAATTTTTAGGTGTTACCCCTTTGCCAATATCATGACATAAAGATGCAAAACGTACTGCAATATCTGTTGTTAATTGTGATATAATTTTTAAAGTCAACATAGTATGTATGCCGGTATCTATTTCAGGATGCCATTTTTTTGGTGCTGGTATTCCATATAATATGTCAATTTCAGGAAATAAAATAGATAAAGCACCACATTTACGTAAAACTTGAAAATATACATGCGGATTTAATGTTTTTAATGCATTAGCTGTTTCTTTCCAAATACGTTCAGGAGTTAAATATAATAATTCTCCAGAATTACACATATTTTTCATCATATCTAATGTACTATGATGAATATAGAATTTTAAATGTGCAAATTTAGCTGCAAATCGCGCTACACGTAATATTCTTAAAGGATCATCTTGAAACGATACTGAAATATGTTTCAAAATTTTTTTTTTAATATCACAAATRCCATTAAATGGATCATGAAAATGTCCTAATTCGTCTTGCGCTATAGCATTAATAGTTAAATCTCTACGCAATAAATCTTCTTCCAAAGTAACTTGTTCAGTTTTATAAGAAAAACCTGTATAACCATGACCAATTTTACGTTCTGTACGTGCTAAAGCATATTCTTCATGTGTTTGTGGATGTAAAAATACTGGAAAATCTTTACCAACTAATTTATAACCTAATTTTATCATTTTATTAATATTAGAACCTACAACTAGCCAATCACGATCCGTAACTTTTAAATTTAAAAGTAAATCTCGGACAGCGCCACCTACTAAATATGTTTTCATGATATTCTCCATGAATATTAAAACTTATCATAATAATTATAATATATAATATAACTATTAAGCTCAAATTTTTGAATTTGATAAAAATATAATATATATATAATCATTTTATTATTATTTTTTATTAAAAATTATTTATTTTAAAAATATTCTACAAAATATTTTTTAAGAACTAAAAAAATATACTATAAGTATGCATTAGATATTAATATATTAATTATTATGCATATAAAATATATATTTAATTAATTTTATGACACGAAAAAAAATATTAGATCATTATTTTGGAAATAATTTTATTAGAATGAATAATGCTATCTATAGTTTAAATAATAAACAAGGAATTATAATCATGGATGATCAACATAGAGAAAATGAGAGTGATATTATTTTTGCTGCTGAAACTATTTCCATACCACAAATAGCTTTTACGATTCGTTATAGTAGTGGTATTATTTGTTTATGTATCACAGAAAATTTGCGTAAAAAACTTGAGTTACCTATGATGGTACAAAATAATACTAGTAAATATCAAACAGGTTTTACAGTAACCATTGAAGCTGCGAAAGGAGTTACTACAGGAGTATCTGCTAAAGATAGATATACTACTATTAAAACAGCAACGGCATACAATGCTAAACCCACAGATTTACATCGTCCAGGACATGTCTTTCCTTTAAGGGCCTTATCTGGCGGTGTTTTAACAAGATCTGGACATACAGAAGCTACTATTGATTTATTAAAAATAGCACATAAAAAACCTATGGGTATTTTATGTGAATTAACAAATTTAAATGGTACAATGGCAGATATATATGACACGATAAAATTTGCTAAAAAAAATAATATGGTTGTCTTAACAGTTAATGATATAAAAAAATATATTATAAAACATAATATATCTTTATACAAAAATATACTTTAATAAATAAAATTATATTTTTAATCGGCGAGAGAGGATTTGAACCTCTGACCCACTGGTCCCAAACCAGTTGCGCTACCAAACTGCGCTACTCACCGAATATAATAATCATAGTATTTATAGTCATTTTGGGTGGCTAATGGGATTTGAACCCATGACAACTGGAACCACAATCCAGTGCTCTACCACCTGAGCTATAGCCACCATAATAAACTGTTCTATAACATTTCTATAAACATAAAATTCACTTACACCCGACAGGAATTGAACCTGAGTCCACTGCTTTCGGAAAACAGCACTCTATCCTACTGAGCTACGGGTGCACATAATAAAGTTATATTAACAAAAAATTTATGTCCAAGTCTAGAAATATTTACATATTTTTTGTAAAAAAATACTAGTAAATATTTTACAACATATATATTAATATATATAAAATATATATGTTGTAAAAAACATATTTATTTTTATAAATAAATTATGATCTTTTCATCATATGGAAAAAATCATTATTAGTTTTAGTCATTGATAATTTATTAATTAAAAACTCCATTGCATCTATTTCACTCATTGGATGTATAATTTTTCTTAAAATCCACATTTTTTGTAATTCTTCAGCAGAACTTAATAGTTCTTCTTTTCTGGTTCCAGATCTATTATAATCAATTGCTGGAAATACTCTTTTTTCAGCAATTTTGCGAGATAAATGTAATTCCATATTACCTGTTCCTTTAAATTCCTCATAAATAACATCATCCATTTTAGAACCGGTATCAATTAATGCAGTAGCAATAATCGTTAAACTACCTCCTTCTTCTACATTTCTAGCAGCACCGAAAAAACGTTTTGGTCTATGCAATGCATTTGCATCTACACCACCTGTTAAAACTTTACCTGAAGCAGGAGCCACAGTATTATAAGCACGTGCTAAACGTGTAATAGAATCTAATAAAATAATAACATCAGTTTTATGTTCTACTAATCTTTTAGCCTTTTCAATCACCATTTCTGCTACCTGAACATGTCTCAGAGATGGTTCATCAAAAGTTGATGCAATAACTTCACCTTTGACTAATCTCTGCATTTCTGTTACTTCTTCAGGACGTTCATCAATTAATAATACTATTAATATACAATCAGGATGATTATATGCAATACTTTGTGCTATATTTTGTAATAACATTGTTTTACCTGCTTTAGGAGGGGCTACAATTAATCCTCGTTGTCCTCTACCAATTGGAGAAGCTAAATCTAAAACACGTGATGTTAAATCTTCAGTAGAACCATTACCTCTTTCCATACTTAAACGATTATTAGCATGTAATGGTGTTAAATTTTCAAATAAAATTTTATTTCTTGCATTTTCTGGTCTATCAAAATTAACTGTATTTACTTTTAATAATGCGAAATACCTTTCTCCTTCTTTTGGAGGACGTATTTTCCCTGAAATAGTATCGCCTGTGCGTAAATTAAAACGTCTAATTTGACTAGGAGAAACATATATATCATCTGGACCTGCTAAATAAGAACTATCAGAAGAACGCAAAAACCCAAATCCATCTTGTAATATTTCTAATATTCCATCACCAAAAATATCTTCGCCAATTTTGGAATGTTGTTTTAATATAGTAAAAATAATATCTTGTTTGCGCATTCTAGCTAAATTAGCCAAATCAATACTTTCACCTAATTTTATTAATTCAGATATTGTTTTTTTTTTTAATTCGGTAAGATTCATAATGGTGAGGTCTTAATTTTGAATGATTCTTGAAGGTTGCTTGTAAAATAACATATTTMTTATTTTTATAAAATAATAAATAAAACATATATTAGTATGTATGTTCAAACTTAAATTAATATAAATATAAATTAATGTATCATGATAATATCCTCCTAATTGTAAAACAAGATGTTACTCTATTACTAGTAATACAATATTATATTTTATATTATGTTGTATATTTATTTAAAAAATCTTGTAATTGTTGTTGTTGTATTGCACCAACCATATTATCAATTAATTTACCTTGTTTAAATAAGCAAATCGTTGGTATGCTCCGAATATTATATTTTTTTGCGATTTGTGGATATTTTTCAATATTTAATTTAGCAAACAGAACATTATCATAATGTGGTTGCACTGCTATAAATACAGAAGAAAACATTTTACATGGATTGCACCAGTCTGCCCAAAAATCTACTAAAACAAACATATTAAGATTAATTTTTGTTTTAAAATTTATATTTGTTAAATTAATTATAGCAGTATTATTCATATTAAATAATAATCCTTTAAATAAAAAAATCATGGATATTTAAAATATTTTAAGTATAAGAATACATTTAAATCTTATTAAGAATATGCTTTGCCATTTACAAACAATTTTATATGATTAATAATCATATTACAAGTTAAATCACATATATAATTTTATATAAAATATAATTTATATATTTAAATATAATGACTATCTATAATTTTAATATCATTACTTTATATTGTAATTTTAATAATATAAATAAGTTATGTGAATGTTTAAAAAAACATGTTTTTAAAACTATAGTTCTGTTAAACTAAATCATGCGTTAATATTTTTATTATATCTTATATATGTAATTATGGAATCTTTTTATGAATAAAAAATGTACATTATCATCATTAAATATTTTATCTATTGCTGGCGTACAACCTTACAAATTGCAGCCTCATGAAAAATATATGAATCATAAACAATTATTACATTTTAAACAAATATTACAATCATGGTGTTATAAATTAAAAAGTAACAAAAAATCAACTATTAAATATATAAAAAATAAAACATCTAATTATCCAGATCTTATAGATCGTGCTGTCCAAGAAGAAGAACTAAATTTAACATTACGTAATCAAGAAAGAGAACAAATACTTATTAAGCAAATTGAACATACTTTAAATAAATTAAATACTAATAATTTTGGTTATTGTGATATTTGTGCAGTAGAAATCGGTATAAAAAGATTAGAAGCTAGACCAACAGCTAATTTATGTATTGATTGTAAAACATTATCTGAAATTAGAGAGAAACAAATGATAGAATAATTCAATATACTATTAAATAAATAAAGGTAAGCTCTAAAAAAAATATTTATACATAACATGATCTGTAACATAATCAGTAAAAATATTTTTTATATTTTCAAATTTTTTCTTTTATTTATTAATTTATAACACATAAGATATATTAATATAATAAAATGTATTAACATACTCATTGTGATCCATATAGATTTCACATTAATACCTAAAAAACTATATCTAAATCCAGAAACAATATAAAAAATTGGATTTATACTTGATACTTTTTGCCAGAATACAGGCAAAATATTATTAGAATAAAATACTCCACCTAAGTAAGTTAAAGGCGTTAAAATAAATGTTGGTATAAAATTAATATCATCAAAATTTTTAGCTAATATTGCATTTAATAAACCTAATAAAGCAAATAACATCGCTGTTAATAAAAGAATTATAATAAATAAAATCCATGAATATATTTTTAATGTAATAAAAAACATAGAAATACACATTAAAATGATACAAATAGTTATACTACGGATAATGCCGCCTCCAATATATCCTAAAATAATGATATGGGTAGATACTGGTGCTATAAGTAATTCTTCTATATTATGTTGAAATTTTGCACTAAAAAATGAAGCAGAAACATTAGCATATGCATTATTAATAACACTCATAATAATTAATCCTGGTACAATAAACTGGATATAACTAAAACTACTAAATGATTTTATATGTTTACTCATTAAATTACCAAATACTATAAAATATAATGATATTGTAATAATAGGTGGTACCAGTGTTTGTATCCAGATACGACGAAAACGATTAATTTCTTTAATCCATATTGTTTTTAGTGCTACTAAATTAGTATATATCATATTTAATCCTTTGATAAAATGAATTATTGAGTCGAATTTATGAAAAATGTTTCTAGCCTACTATATTTATTTTGAATACTAATTATATTAATATTTTGTTTTATAAATTGTTGAAATACATTATTTAACCCTTGTTCTTTTATCACTATAATTTCTACTGAAGAAGTATTAATAAATTTATGTTTATAACCAATAATGTTAGGTTGTTGTAATGTATTACTATTATAAGAAATAATAAATATTTCAAATTTTAATTTTTGAAACAAATTTTTAATTGAACAATTTTCTATTAAAATACCATGATTAATAATGCCTATATTACGACATAATAATTCTGCTTCTTCTAAATAATGTGTAGTTAAAATAATAGTTATACCGTATTCATTAATTTGCTTAAAAAAATCCCACAAATAATGTCTTAATTCAATATCAATGCCTGCAGTAGGTTCATCTAAAATTAACAAAGAAGGATTATGTATTAGCGCTCTAATAATCATTAAACAACGTTTCATACCACCAGATAACTTTTGTGCTCTTGTATTTCTTTTTTCCCATAAATTTAACATTTTTAAATATTTACATATTTTAGTATATGCCGTTTTTTTAGTAACACCATAGTATCCTGCTTGATTAATTAAAATTTGCATAACAGTTTCAAAAGGATTAAAATTAAATTCTTGTGGTACTAAACCAATTTTTTTTTTAGCTTGAAACATATCATTAATAATATCATAACCAAAAATTTGTACTGTACCGGAAGTTTTATCTATTAAAGAACTTATAATGCCTATTAACGTTGTTTTACCAGCACCATTTGGACCTAATAAAGCATAAAAATCACCTTTTATAATACTTAGATTAAATGTTTTTAAAGCTTGATATTGATTTAAATAAATTTTATTTAAATTTTTAATTTCAAGTGCATACTCATGCATGATGTTTTCTCTATAAAATAAAAATTCTGAAATATATTATTTGAACTTATAATGATATACTTTATCAATTTCATAATAAAGTATATCATATTATGTTATGAATTTTTTTTGAGGAAAAGTTCTGTTACTTTATCCCAATTAATTACATGCCAAAAAGATTGAATATACAAATTACGATTATTTTGATATTTTAAATAATATGCATGTTCCCATAGATCTAATGCTAATATAGGTTCACCTAAAATGTTATTTTCGATATGCATCCAAGGATTATTTTGATTCATAGTAGTTGTAATTTGTAATGTATTATTTTGTTTAATTAACCATATCCATCCTGAACCAAATACGTTTAATGCTTGTTGTTCGAATGTTTTTTGGAAAAAAATAACACTACCAAAATTATTTACTAATGTTTTAGTTATAATATCATTCATTTTAGTGTTCTTTTTTAAAATTTTCCAAAAAAAACTATGATTAGCATGCCCACCAGCATTATTATATAATAATGTTTGTTGTCGTGTGCTTAAATGATAAGTATGTATTGAAGATAATAATTTTTTAATTGTAACATGTGTTATATTATTATTTTGTACTAATATATTCGTATTATTAATATAATTCTGATGATGTTTAGTATGGTGTATTTTCATAGTTTTATAATCAAAAAACGGTTCTAAAGCATCATAATTATAATTTAAAATAGGTAATTTGTAAGTCATAATTTTATCCATTATTAATATATATTTGTTTGAATGTTTTTATGATATCTGTTGTTAACGGCATAACACCATGCCATAAATAGAAAGAATGTGCTGCTTGTTCTATTAACATGCCGATACCATCAGATATATTTTTTGCACCATTAATATTACACCATTGTAAAAATGTTGTTAATTTAGTACTATAAAAAAGATCATAACAGAAAATATCAGAATGAATAATATTCTTAGGTAAATGAAAAAGTTTATTTTTCATACTAGTAGATGTTGCATTAATAATTAAATCATATTTTTTATTATTCAAATATATATTTGGTAAATCTTCTTGTTTTATACAAGATAATTGTTTCCTATTATGAAAATTTTTCACAAGATTACAAGCATTTAGATAATTTCTATTGACTATTGTAATAAAATGATTATTTTGTAATAATAATTCTAAAATACCTTTTACAGCTCCTCCAGCGCCTAATATAAGAATATTACTGTTAGGATGTAAAAACCGTTGATTAATTAAGTCAGTATATAAACCAATGCCATCAGTATTATCACCTAAAATTTTTGATGATATCATTTTTAATGTATTAACTACACCACATTTTTGTGCTCTTTTTGTTAGAATATCACATATGTGATAAGCATGTTGTTTAAATGGTACTGTAATATTGGCACCATAACCACCATTTTTAAAAAAATGAAAAATAATATCATTAAAATTGTTTAGAGGTACATAAATTTTTTGATAATTTTGTTTAATATTTAATTGTTGTGCAAATAATTTATGTATTATAGGTGATTTGCTATGATGAACTGGATTACCAAAAACAGCTAATTGTTTCATATATTTTAACCTTAATATACAAAATATTTAATATTTTTTAACAATATTTAAATAATTTTTCTAATTCTGTATAACATACTTATTAATATGATAAATATATAAGTATTATTTAGAAATACATACAATTACATTTTATTATCAAACTTATACTTATAATAACAAATTTTATATACTAAATATATTCATGTACAAATATTTATTTGCAACAACATTGAAATTAGCAAATCATGACATATTTTTTATAAATTATATTATAAAAATATGATAAACCAACAAAATTCAATAATATTCTATACAGAATTGTATAAATTTCATTTAGTTATAAAATAGTTAACAATAATATATTATATAAATAATATAAACGATGTATAATAAAATATACTTAATATATATAATATAAATGATCATATAAATGAAGTTATTATATTTCCCTGATAATAAATTAAGACTAATAGCACAATGCATACAGGATATTAATCTTGATACTAAACATTTAAGTATTAAAATGTTAGATCTTATGTATGCATCTGGTGGTATAGGATTAGCAGCTACTCAAATTGGTATACATAAACGTATTATAGTAGTAGATATAACATCATCACAAAATAATCCATTAGTTTGTATTAATCCGAGTATTATATCACATAGTAATGAACAAATGAATAGTTTAGAAGGTTGTTTATCAATACCACAAGAAAGACATAATATTTTAAGATATAAAACGATACAAATAAAATTCACAACATTAACACATCAAACTATTATTATGAAAGCACAACACATATTATCATCATGTATGCAACATGAAATAGATCATTTAAATGGTATTTTATTTATTGATTATTTATCCAATTTAAAATATAAACGTATTTATGATAAAATATATAAAAAACGCATAAAAAAAATATAAAATGAATATTATCTTTATGGGGACTTCATTATTCGCATCTATGCACTTACAAAAATTATTAATGAAATATAATATTTCTTGTGTTATTACTAAACCTAATGTTTGTGCCAAAAAAGGATATCGTATAACTCAGAACCCAGTAATAACAATAGCACTAGAAAATAGCATTGATGTTTTACAAACTTTAGAACCAAATAATTTAATATTTATTAAAAGTATAAAAAAATACAGGTGTGATGTTATTATTGTTGTGGATTATGGTATAATTATTTCTCAAGACATACTTGATATACCACGTATATTTTGTTTGAATGTGCATGCATCCTTGTTACCACGCTGGCGAGGCGCGGCACCAATACAAAGAGCATTATTAGCTAACGATCATTATACAGGTATTACTATTATTAAAATGGATTCGTTATTAGATCATGGTGATATTATGTATCAATATGTCTATCGTATTCATGATGATGATAATTGTGGTTTATTATATAATAAATTATCTACTTATGGTATTAATGGATTGATATATATTTTAAATAAAATTAAAAATAGAGAAAAAATATCTTCGATAATACAACAAAATGCCTATATTAAGATTACTTATGCTGCTAAAATAAAAAAAATAGAATGTAAGATTAATTGGTCGTGGTCAGCACAGAAAATAAATTGCATGATCCGTGCTTTTAATCCTTCTCCAGGAGCYTATTTTCTAGCTTATAATGAAAGATATAAAATATTAACATCAGAAGTTATTTTATATACTAATAAAATAATGCATCCTTATGGATGTATTTTATCTATTAATAAATATGGAATGCAAATTAATACATCCGATGGCGTTCTAAATGTTAAAATGATACAACCAAGTAATAAAAGAAAAATGGATATGATTACTTTTGCAAATTTTATTAAAAATAAACATATTTTTAATATAGGCAGTATATTAAATAACCTATAAAAATATTTTGTTATATAAAAAAATATATATTTTATTTTATTTTTTTCTATCCATAAGTTCTATATAAGCGAGAGGTGCATGATCTCCAGTTCTAAAACCACATTTAATGATGCGTGTATATCCTCCCATTCTATTATGAAATCTTACTGCTAATACAGCAAATAATTTTATAAGATTAACTTTATTATTAATTTTAGTTCGGATAAATCTTTTATTAGCAATAGTATTTTTTTTTGCTCTAGTAATTAAAGGTTCAATTACACGTCTTAATTCTTTTGCTTTAACTAAGGTTGTTTTAATAATTTCTTTATCAATTAAAGCATTCACTAAATTAATAAATAATGATCTACGTTGACTACTATTCATATTGAAATAACGCCCTGCTTTTCTATGACGCATAAAAACAAAACCTCCACTTTCATCATTAATATAATCATATATACTGCTACCAATATTATTGGATATCATATCATTTATAATACATTTTATTTTTTATCTGCATTATTTTTAGATGGCCAATTTTTTAATCTCATTCCTAATGTTAATCCTTTAGTTGCTAATATATCTTTTATTTCTGTCAAAGATTTTTTACCAAGATTAGGTGTTTTTAATAATTCTACTTCTGTCCGTTGTACTAGATCCCCAATTAGTTGTATTGCTTCCGCTTTTAAACAATTTGCGGATCTCACAGTTAATTCTAAATCATCTACTGAATGTAATAAAATAGGATCAAAAGCTGGTTTGTCTTCTTTCTTTTCTTCTTGTTTAATATCACTTAAATTAACGAATGTTTGCAATTGTTCAGAAAGAATAGTTGCTGCGTTTCTAATAGCTTCTTCAGGATCTATAGTTCCATTAGTTTCTATTTCTATAATTAGTTTATCTAAATCAGTTCTTTGTTGTACCCGTGCAGATTCAATATAATAAATAACACGTTCTATTGGACTATAAGATGCATCTACCAATAAGACTCCTATAGGTCTACTAGATTTACTACTATATTCTTTATTTTGCATTCTAGTTTGTGCAGATATATATCCTCTACCTAATTCTATTTTTAGTTTCATTTTAATTGTAGTATTTTTATCTGTTATATTACAAATAACATTATCAGGATTAACAATTTCTACATCATTATTATGTATAATATCAGCATTTTTTACTACACTGATACCACATTTCTCAATATGTAATATCATTTCTTTTTTTTGATTATGTGTTTTAATAGCTAAATTTTTTAAATTTAATAATATTTCAATAATATCTTCTTGTATACCTTCTTTAGCACTAAATTCATGTAATATACCTTCAATTTCGACTTCTGTAACTGCATATCCAGGCATAGAAGATAATAATACTCTTCTTAATGCATTACCTAATGTATGTCCAAAACCACGTTCTAAAGGTGACAATGTTACTCGTACTATCGTAGTAGTAATATATTTAATATCTACTAAACGTGGTTTTAAAAATTTTGTAATAGAATTATATTGCATATATGTATTCTCTATATATAATATTATTAAAAATTATTTTGAATATAATTCAACAATTAAATGTTCATTAATATCTGATGATAATTCTGATCTTTTTGGTAATCTTATAAATATGCCTTCCATTTTTTTTTTATCAGTTGTGATCCAAACACAACTTTCTATTTGTTGAGCTAATTCTAAAGCTGCATTAATACGTAATTGTTTTTTAGATTTTTCAACAACAGTGATTTTATCTGCAGGAGAAACTTGATAAGAAGGAATATTAACAACATGATGATTAATTTGTATACATTTATGATTAATTAATTGTCGTGCCTCAGCTCTTGTTGCACTAAAACCTATCCTATATACAATATTATCTAGTCTTCGTTCTAATAAACATAACAAATTATAACCAGTATTACCTTTTGAACGTAAAGATTTTATATAATAATTACGAAATTGTTTTTCTAATACGCCATATATTCTACGTAATTTTTGTTTTTCACGTAATTGTATGCCATAATCTGATAATCTTGGTCTTTTAAAACCATGTTGTCCAGGACTTTGTTCTAATTTACATTTTGTATTAATATCACGTACATTAGATTTTAAAAATAAATCCGTTCCTTCACGTCTACTTAATTTTAATTTTGGCCCTAAATATTTTGCCATATTAATTCCCCTTATTTAAATAAATATATTTATACTCTTCTTTTTTTGGGAGGACGACAACCATTATGTGGTATTGGTGTTACATCTGTTATATTAGTAATATGAAAGCCTGCATTATTTAATGCGCGTATAGTAGATTCTCTGCCTGGTCCAGGTCCTTTAATCATAACTTCTAAATTTTTAATACCATAATTCCTAATATTTTCTATACATTTTTCTGTTGCTACTTGTGCGGCAAATGGTGTAGATTTACGAGAACCTCTAAAACCAGAGCCTCCAGCTGTGGCATATCCTAATATATTGCCTTGTCTATCTGTAATACTAATAATAGTATTATTAAAAGAAGCATGTATATGTGCGATACCATCTATAATATTTTTTCTCGTATTTTTTTTATTTTGTTTTTCTGTTTTTATTTTAACCATATTGTTTCTCGCATATAATATATTATTTTTTCAGATATTTACTATTTTTTTTACTAGTATGAGCATTAGTTTTAGTACGTTGTCCTCTTACAGGTAGACCTTTACGATGTCTTAAACCTCTATAACATCCTAAATCTACTAATCTTTTAATATTTAAACTTGTTTGGCGTCTTAGATCTCCTTCTATAACAAATTTAGATATTTCTAACCTTAATAATTCTATTTGCTTTTCTGTTAATTGGTTTATTTTGGTTTTTAAAGAAATATTAATATTTTTACAAATTTGTAATGAATGAGATTTACCTATACCATAAATATATTTAATGGCAATAATAGTTCTTTTATTATCTGGTATATTAGTTCCTGCTATTCTAACCATTTTGATATGCCTTTATATAAATTAAAATAAAAAAATTTTATAATCTAAATATATTTTTATTATTATCCTTGTCTTTGTTTATGTTTAGGATCTGCATTACAAATAACATAAACAACTCTATTTCTACGAATGATTTTACAATTTCGACATAATTTTTTAACTGAAGTACGTACTTTCATCATATAATCCTATTTCAATAATATAAATATTATTTTTTAAAATTAATTTTTTTCATAATAGAGTCATATTGTTTAGATATCATAATGGTTTGTACTTGAATAATTAATTCTATCATTACTACCACTATTATTAACAATGAAGTACCGCCAAAATACAGTGTAATATGGGTTAAATTACGTATAATAGTAGGTACTAAACATATAAAACTAATATATAAACTACCAGAAAAATTTAATCTAGACATAATTGCAAAAATATATTTTGATGTTTGTATTCCTGGTCTAATTCCTGGTATATATGCTCCAGTTTTTTTTAAATTATCTGCAATTTCTTTAGGATGAAAAATAATTAAAGTATAAAAAAAACAAAAAAACAACACTGTACATATATATAACAAAACATAGAATGGTTTACCTGGTTGTAAAGATATAGCAATTTTATAAAAACAATATAAATATGGGAAATGTCCTAACCAAAAAAAAATAGTAGAAGCAAATAAAAGAATACTTGCTGCAAAAATAGCAGGCATTACCCCAGCCATATTAATTTTTAGTGGTAAATACGTAATATTAGACATACTATGTATATATTTATTGTAATGTTGTTTTGCATAATGTACAAGAATTCTTCTTTGGCCTTGTTCGATAAAAACAATAATATATATTAATAATAATATTATTATACACATAAATAATATTAAATAAAAATTTAAGTTACCATGTTTAATGTGTGCTAACATAATTTTTATATGTAATGGTATACTAGAAATAATACCCATAACAATCATAATAGAAATACCATTACCAATACCACGATGAGTTATTTGGTTGCCTAGCCATGTTAAAAACATTGTACCGGTGACTAATGTTAATACAGATACACATATAAATCTGATACCAGGGTGCAATACTAAATTTTCCATGCCTGGTACGTGGGGCAAACCAGTAGATATACCTATTGCTTGTATAATAGCTAATAATAATGTTGTATATTTTATATATTTATTAATTTTTTTTCTGCCTATAGCTCCATCTTTTTTTATTTTTATTAATTTAGGGTGTATAGATGTTAGTATTTGTAAAATAATAGAAGCRGAAATATATGGCATAACACCTAATACAAAAATAGATGATCTACTTAATGCACCACCAGAAAATATATTAAATAAATTTAGTATAGTATTGTTTTGCTGAAAAAAAATATGATTTAATATATCAATATTAATCCCTGGTATAGGAATAAAAGATCCTATACGAAAAATTATTAATGCTCCTAATAAAAATAATAATCTTTCTTTTAATTCATGAAAATTCTGTTTAGTATTTTGTAGTATCGATTGTTTAAATGGCTTAATCATGTATTCAATTATTCCTTAATTTTACTACCTAACTTTATGAGTATATTTTTAACACTATTCGTACAAGAAAGATTTAAAATATTTTTACTATTATTAAGTATGCCAGTATTTATAATTTTAACATGTTTTATTTTTTTATTAATTATCTTAAAATGTCGTAGGACTTGTAAAGTAACATCTTGAGTATCTATTTTTGATAAATCATTTAGATTAATTTCTTTATGGTATTGCTTGCGTTTTGATGTAAAACCAAATTTAGGTAATCTTCTATGTAAAGGAGTTTGCCCCCCTTCAAAAGATCTATTAATTTTATAACCTGCTCGTGCTTTTTGTCCTTTATGTCCTTTACCACATGTTTTACCTGTTCCAGAACCAATACCCCGTCCTAATCTTTTTTTATGTTTTTTAGCGTCTGGATTAATATAAAAAGTATTTATATGCATCTTAATTACTCACTTTTAACATATAAGAAATTTTACGTATCATACCTAAAATAATGGGTGTATTTTTTTTTGTAACGGTATGTCCAATATATTTTAAACCTAAACTAACTAAAATGCGTTTATGTTTAGGTAATCTGCCTATAGCACTTTTAGTTTGTGTAATATAAATATTTTTTAACATTATTAATATTTCTCTCTATTTCTTTAATAGTTTTATTTCTTTTTGCAGCAATCATATTAATGTTTTTCATTGTAGATAAACATTTCATAGTAGCTTTAATAACATTAATGGGATTAGTAGAACCATAAGTTTTAGCAAGAATATTATAAATACCTGCTACTTCTAATAATGATCTCATTGCTCCACCTGCAATAATTCCAGTGCCTTCTGATGCTGGTTGCATAAATACGTATGTTCCAGTATGATGCCCTTTCATAGGATATTGTATAGTTTGTTGTTTTAAACAAACATTAATCATGTTCTTTTTAGCATATTCCATAGCTTTTTGTATAGCATTAGGAACTTCACGTGCTTTGCCATATCCAAAACCTACGCGACCTTTACCATTACCTATCACAGTTAAAGCAGTAAAAGAAAAAATTCTACCTCCCTTAACTGTTTTAGATACTCTATTAACATGAATTAACTTTTCTTTATATTCAAAATTATTATCTTTAGAATAATAATGTATCATCCATAACTCCTTTTTAATTATAAATTAAATTTAAAATTGTAAACCTGCACTACGTGCAGCTTCCGCTAAAGCTTTTACGCGTCCATGATATTTAAAACCAGAACGATCAAATGATATTTTAATAATACCTTTTTGTATGGCTCTCTTTGCTATTTGTTGTCCTATTAAACCTGCAGCTTGAATATTGCCCGTATAAGATAATGTAATTTTATTCTTTTTTTCTACTGTAGAAGAAGTTACTAATACTATATTTTGTGTATCAAAAATTTGCGCATAGATATGACGTGAAGTACGATGTATAACTAAACGTACATTTTTATTATTTACTAATGTTTTTCTTAATTTTTTTGCTCGTTTCATACGAGCAATATTTTTTTTAATAATCATATATATTATATTTATCCTATTTTTTTTTAGTTTCTTTTATTTTTAATTTTTCATTATCATAACGTATTCCTTTACCTTTATACGGTTCTGGTGGTTTATATGCTCTAATATCCGATGCTACTTGTCCTAAAAGTTGTTTATCAAAACTATGTAATATAATCTCATTTTGATTAATACATGTTCCAACTACACTATTAGGTAATTTATACAAAATTGGATGTGAAAAACCTAATAATAAATGTATAATATTATCTTTTAATGTCGCTTTATATCCTATGCCAGATAATATTAATTTTTTTACAAAACCTTTTGTTACTCCAATCATCATAGAATTTACAATAGATCTTGCAGTACCCGCATGTGCCCATGCATCTACATATTCATGTTTAGGAAGAAATAATATTGTTTTATTTTTTAAAATAATATTGACAGATACATGAAATGTTTTTTTTAAAAAACCTTTATTACCTATTATTGTTACTGTTTGTTTATGAATAGTTACTTCTATATTATTATTAATGATAATAGGTCTTTTAGCTATACGAGACATCTTTATATATTTTCCCTTATAATAATGATTAAGTAACGTAACAAATAATTTCGCCGCCAATACCATATTTACGAGCTGTATAATCTGTAATGACACCTTTTGATGTAGAAATAATAGTTATACCTAAACCAGTCATTACTTTAGGTAATTTATTCTTTTTTTTATATATTCTTAATCCTGGTTTRCTAACATAATGAATAGTTTCAATAACTCCTTGGCCATTAAAATATTTTAAAATAATACCAAGCTGTATATGTTTTTGTTTAATGATAAAAAAATTTTTAATATAACCTTCATTTTGTAAAACTTGTGCAATAGCTTGTTTATATTTTGAATATTGCATAATTACTTCAGATTTTTTAGATAATTGACCATTGCGAATACGTGTTAACATATCAGCAATCGGATCTTGTATACTCATGTTAATATAACCTCTAATTTATAAAATTTATATTTACCAGCTAGATTTTTTCAATCCTGGGATATCGCCCCTCATTGCAGCTTCTCGTAATTTCATTCTACTTAATCCAAATTTTCTTAAATAAGCATGTGGTCTGCCTGTTAATTGACATCTATTTCTTTGACGGGATACACTAGAATCTCTTGGTAATGATTGCAAACTAAAAATAGCATCCCAACGTTTTTTATCTGTCGTATTTAAATTAGAAATAATTTTTTTTAATTTTTTTCTTTTTAAAAAAAATTTATTGCCTAATTTAACACGTTTTTTTTCACGAGCTTTAATAGATTCTTTAGCCATAATTTTTCATATCCTTAAATGGGAAATTAAACGCAGATAATAATGTATATCCTTCTTTATTAGTTTGACAATTAGTATTAATTGCAATATTTAAACCACATATATGATCTATTTTATCAAAATTAATTTCTGGGAAAATAATATGTTCTTTTATTCCTATATTATAATTACCAAAACCATCAAAAGATCTAGGAGAAAATCCACGAAAATCTCTAATACGTGGTATTGCTATCCATAGTAAACGTTCAAAAAAATGCCACATGTTTATTTTTCTTAATGTTACTTTACACCCAATATAATCTCCTTTACGAATTTTAAAACCAGCAATTGATTTTCTTGATTGTGTTTTAATTGCTTTTTGACCACTGATAATCGTTAAATTTTGTATTGCATTTTCTAATAATTTTTTATTACTAACTACTTTACCTATACCTATATTAAGCACTATTTTTTTAATACATGGTACTTGCATAATAGAATGATATTTAAAATGAGACATTAATTTTGGTATTATTTTTTTTTTATATTTATGATATATTCGTGACATACATAATCTTTCCTATTTATCATGAATATTGACATGATTAGATTTTAAAAAACGTATTTTTTTATCTTTATGTATCTTAAAACCGATACGATCAGATTTACCTGTTTGGTTATTAAGTATGGCAATGTTAGAAATATGTATATAAGCTTCTTGTTGAATAATACCACCAGGATAAGAAATTCTTGGATTTGGTTTATGATGTTTTTTAACAAAATTGACACCTTCCACAAGAACATATTGTGTATTTTTAAAAGACTTAATATGTCCTGTTTTCCCTTTATCTTTACCTGTTATAACAATAACCATGTCATTAATATGTAATTTATTAGCCATAAATATTTCTCTAAAATTTAAATAACTTCTGGTGCTAAAGAAATTATTTTCATAAATTTATCTGTTCTTAGTTCTCTAGTAATAGGTCCAAATACTCGTGTACCAATTAGTTGTTCATTACTGTCATTTAGTAATACACAAGAATTATGATCGAAACGAATATAAGAACCATCAAAACGACTAATACCTTTTTTAGTACGTACAATAACAGCTTTTAAAACATCTCCTTTTTTTACTTTTCCTCTAGGAATAGCTTCCTTAATAGTTATTTTAATAATATCGCCGATATTAGCATAACGACGCTTAGAACCTCCTAAAATTTTTATACACATTACACTACGTGCGCCAGAATTATCAGCTACATTTAGTATGGTATTTGTTTGTATCATAATATATAATTTCCTATGTGATATTCATATATCAAAAGTAATGTTATAGTGGTTTTGATTAAGGATCATACAAATATTTATGTTGTTAGAGTATGCATAATATTGACTAATATCCATGATTTAGTTTTAGATAATGGTCGACATTCTTTTATAGATACAATATCACCAATATTACAAGAATTGGCTTCATCATGAACATGTAATTTTGTTGTACGATTAATAAATTTACCATAAATAGGATGTTTAATTAATTTATTAATTTTGACAACAATAGTCTTATTCATTTTATTACTCACTACTGTACCTTTTAAAGTTCGGATATTTTTTATCATATATTAAACCTTATTTAATATTTTTTTGTAATAAAATTGTTTTAATACGAGCAATATTTCTTCTTACTTTTTTTAATAAATGTGTTTGTTTTAATTGTCCTGATTGTAATTGTATTTTTAAATTAAATTGTTCTTTAAATAAAGCTAATAATTCTTTTTGTAATTCTGGTATATTATTATGTTCTAATATTTTTTTTATATTCATATTTTGATAAACACTAATTTTTGTTTAAAAATACTGTTTTTACTGGTAACTTAGCCGTACCTAAACGAAATGCATCGCGTGCAATCTCTTCAGTAACACCATCGATTTCGTATAATATTCTTCCAGGTTGTATTAAAGATACCCAATATTCTACATTACCTTTACCCTTACCCATACGAACTTCTAATGGTTTTTTAGTAATGGGTTTATCTGGAAAAATTCGTATCCAAATTTTCCCTTGACGTTTAACAGCTCTGCTAATCGCTCTCCTGGCTGATTCTATTTGTTTAGAAGTTATACGCCCTCTACTAATAGCTTTTAATGCATATAAACCAAATGCAATATTCATGGTAATAGTACCACGATTACGTCCTTTTTGTATTTTTCTAAATTTTGTACGTTTTGGTTGTAACATAATATAAAAACCTCAATTATTTCCGTATTTTACGATAAAATTTATAAGAATTATTTTTTAATTTAGGCACTATATTTTTATCATGCACAACTTTATTCAAAATTTCTCCTTTAAAAATCCATACTTTAACACCTATAATACCAAAMGTTGTGTGAGCTTCCGAAAAACTATAATCTATATCAGCTCTTAACGTGTGCAGTGGTACTCTTCCTTCCCTGTGCCATTCAGTACGTGCAATTTCTACTCCTCCTAAACGTCCACTAATTTCTATTTTAATACCTTGCGCACCTAATCTCATAGTATTTTGTATTGCTCTTTTCATAGCTCTTCTAAACATAATTCTTTTTTCTAATTGTACTGCTATAATATCAGCTACTAATTTAGCTTCTAGTTCTGGTTTTCTGATTTCTGTAATATTAATTTGTGTTGGCACTTTAGTAATTTTTAAAATTGCTTTTCTAAGTTTTTCTACATCTTCGCCTTTTTTACCAATAACAATACCAGGACGAGCAGTATAAATAGTAACTTTAATACTTTTAGACGGTCTTTCAATTAAAATACGTGTAATTGAAGCTTTGATTAATTTTTTATATAAAAACTGTCGTACTTTATAATCATTATATAAATAATTTGMAAAATTTTTTGTACTTGCAAACCAAGTTGAATTCCATGTTTTAATAATACCTAATCGAAGACCATTAGGATGTGTTTTTTGTCCCATAAATATGTTTCCCTATTTTATATTATTAGATAAAATAATAGTAATATGACTAGTATGTTTTAATATACGATCTGAACGTCCTTTAGCTCTTGGCATGATGCGTTTCATATTAGTACCTATATCTATAAAAATTTTAGATATTATTAAATGATCAATATTAATACCATAATTATGTTCAGCATTAGATATTGCAGAATTTAATACTTTTTTTATTAAAAAAGATGCTTTTTTTTGAGAAAAATTGAGAATATCTAACGCATTAGATATATGCATGCCACGAATAATATTAGCAATTAATCTTAATTTCTGTGCGGAAGAACGTGCATATTTATGTTTTGCAATAATTTCCATTTATCCTCTTTATATATAAACAATAATTATTTTATTTTAAAACTTTTTTAATTTTTTTATCTGCAATATGACTACGATATGTTCTAGTAGGTGCAAATTCACCCAATTTATGTCCTACCATTTCGTCAGTAATAAATATTGGTAAATGTTGTCTACCATTATGTACAGAAATAGTTAAACCAATCATATTAGGTAATATTGTAGAACGTCTTGACCAAGTACGTATTGTTTTTTTAGTACTTGTATTAATATTATGTTCAATTTTTTTTAATAAATGTCGATCAATAAATGGACCTTTTTTTAAAGAACGCGGCATATAAATTAACCTTTTCAAATTACATGATTAAATGAATTTATTTATGACGATGTTTGATGATATATTTTTCTGTTTTTTTATTTTTTCGTGTTTTTTTACCTTTTGTTTGTTTCCCCCATGGTGTTACTGGATGCTTACCAAAATTTTTACCTTCACCACCACCATGTGGATGATCAATTGGATTCATTGCAGTTCCTCTAACTGTTGGCCTAATACCAACCCAACGTTTAGCTCCTGCCTTACCAAATGATCTTAACATATGTTTATTATTACTAACTTCACCTATAGTACCTCTACAGGATGATTGAATTTTTCTAATTTCTCCTGAACGTAATCTTATACTTACATAAGAATCTTCCCGTGCTATTAGTTGTACATAAGAACCAGCAGAACGTGCAATTTGTCCGCCTTTACCAGGTTTTATTTCGATATTATGCAATATAGTACCAATAGGAATATTTTTGATCGGTAATGCATTACCATATCTAATATCTACATTATCTCCAGATTGTATAATATCACCAGTTTTGCAATTTTTTGGTAATAAAATATAACGTCTTTCGCCATCTGCATATATAATTAAAGCAATATGAGACGTACGATTAGGATCATATTCAATGCGTTCTATTGTACCAATAATATTGTCTTTATTACGTTTAAAATCTATAATTCTATAAACTTGTTTATGTCCACCGCCAATATGTCGTGTTGTAATACGTCCATTATTATTACGTCCGCCAGTTTTACTTTTTTTTTCTGTTTTTAATTTATATGGCGCGCCTTTATATAAAAATGAACTTTTTATCTTTACCATATGACGACGTCCAGGAGACGTAGGTTTATATTTTTTAATTATCATATTATAAACTGTCCATGCTAATGAATATTAATATTAAAATCGATATTATAATTTTTTTGTAAAGTTATATATGCTTTTTTCCAGGTAGGATAAAAATAATTATTTTTTTTATTTTTTTTAAATTTTCCTTTAATAATAAGAGTATTAATATTTTTAACTTTTACATTAAAAATTTTTTCAATAGATATTTGTATATCTTTTTTAGAAGCTTTTTTTAAAATTTTTATTATTACGATATTATTTTTTTTTGTATTTAAAGATGTTTTTTCAGATATATGTGGCGCTTGTAAAATTGTAAAATAATTATGTATCATCATGATTGTAGTCGTTCTTCTAAATGTTTAATTGCATTTATAGTAATTAGAGTATATTGTTTTGTAATTAAATTAACTGGGTTAATATTAATGGAATTTGTAACTTGTACATAATATAGATTTCGTGATGCTAAAAATAAATTTTTATCTATTAAGGTAGTAATAATCAACACTTGTTGTATATCTAATGCCTTTAATTTAGTAATTAAAACTTTAGTTTTGGGTTGTGTAATTAAAAAATCTTGTAATAAAACTAATCTATTAGTTCTATATAATTCTGAAAAAATTATTTTTAAGGCATTACGATACATTTTTTTATTTATTTTCGGTTTATAAATTTTATTTTTTGTAGCAAAAGTTACACCACCAGAACGCCAAAGTGGACTTTTTACAGTACCTGCTCTAGCTTTACCAGTACCTTTTTGTTTCCATGGTTTTTTGCCAGATCCTTTAACTTCTCCTCTACTTTTTTGTGCTTTTGTTCCCTGACGTCCTATATTTTGATAATATTTAATGACTTGATGTATTAAAGATGAATTATAAGTTTTATTAAAAATATTATCAGAAATAATTATTTTTTCTTTAGTATCTCTTGTTATTATTTCCATGATATATCCTGCAAAATATTATATTTGATAATTATATAGGATAATGTTTGATTGCAGGTTTAACTAGAACATTAGTTCCTGTAAAACCTGGTGTAGAACCTTTTATTAAAATAATATTTTTTTTAATATCTAATTTAATCACTTTTAAATTTTGGACAGTAACTTTTTTATTACCTAATTGTCCAGACATTTTTTTGCCTTTAAAAACTTTACCTGGAGTTTGATTTTGTCCAATTGATCCAGGCACTCTATGTGATAGAGAATT
This sequence comes from Enterobacteriaceae endosymbiont of Macroplea mutica, assembly GCF_012571345.1. Classification (GTDB taxonomy): domain Bacteria; phylum Pseudomonadota; class Gammaproteobacteria; order Enterobacterales; family Enterobacteriaceae. The sequence goes on from NZ_CP046218.1 coordinate 286,277, forward strand.
ACCATGACTAGCATCTTGCATACTAAAATTCCATCTTTTAACAGTACCAGAAAAGCCTTTACCTTTAGATAAACTTGTGATATCAACTTTATAAATTTTTTGAAAAACTGCAATACTAATCTTTTGGCCTATATGATAAGATTGTATATTATTTAAATGTGTTTCCCATAAAATACATCCAATATTAGTTTTTGCTTTAGCAAAATGTCCAGTTTCAGCTTTATTTACACGATTATTTTTTTTGATACCTGTTGACATCTGAATAGCATTATATCCATCATTAGTTATAGTCTTAATTTGTATGACATAAATATTATCAAATTGTATAACTGTTATTGGAATAGATAAACCATCTTCAGTAAAAATTCGTGTCATCCCTTTTTTTTTACCGATTAAACTTATCATATTATATGACCACCATTTTTTTAAAAATATATTTTGTTATATGGGTAATAATTAACCCAAACTAATTTGCACATCAACACCAGCAGCTAAATCTAAACGCATCAATGCATCTACAGTTTTCTCTGTAGGTTCTACAATATCTACTAAACGTTTATGTGTTCTAATTTCATATTGATCCCTAGCATCTTTATTAACATGTGGTGAAATTAAAATTGTGAATTTTTCCTTTTTTGTTGGCAAAGGGATAGGACCACGTACTTGAGCTCCTGTACGTTTAGCAGTTTCTACAATTTCTGCTGTAGATTGATCTATTAAACGATGATCAAACGCTTTTAAACGAATACGGATTCTTTGGTTCTGCATTAGACCAGAGTCTCCTATTGTAAAATTAAAATAACCTCTATAAATTTAAATATTTAGAGAGGACCTATATTACTATTTTTTATTAATAAATTAACGACAATTTTATCATTATGACTGATAAAACACAAATAAAGCAATATATAAATATATTGAATATCATTCATTTGATAAAATTATATTAATAAATATTCTAGAATGCATTTTAACTATAAAATAGTTAATCTTTTATTTGTTAAATGTAAAAAGATATTTTAACATATAATTTATTATAAAAAACATATCTCATATAAAAATATATTATGACTATAATAGCATTTGATTACGGTACCAAAAATATAGGTGTTGCTGTAGGGCAAACAATAATAAAAATTGCTCATGCTTTAAAAGTAATTAAAAATAAAAAACAAGATGGACAAATTAATTGGTTATTATTAGGTCAGTTAATAAATACCTGGAAACCTAAAAAAATGATTGTTGGTTTACCGTTAAATATGGATGGTAGCACACAATATATTACAACATTAACTAAAAAATTTGCATATAATTTAAATAATAAATTTAATATTCATGTAGAATTATATGATGAACGATTAAGTACTGTAGAAGCTAAAAATATGATATTTTCTGATGGTGGATGGAAAAAATTATATAAATATGATATTGATGCTATATCAGCTTCTATTATTTTACAAAGCTGGTTTAATGCCAGATAATGTTTTTTTTATTAAAGTAAATTTTAATATTAAAATAAATAAATAAATATTTCCCAAATAATAATTATTATTATATATAATAATTTTTATTATAAAATATGAGGTTTATAAATATGTCAGTTGTAATATTTTTATTTCGTAATATAATGGATATTTTAATCTTAATGTTAATATTAAGAATATGGATTTTTTATACGATACAAAATACATATAATACTTTTGCGACATTTATTAACATGATATCTAAACCAATAGTACAACCTATTAAAACTTTTTTTCCTAATATTAAAAATATAGAGTTATCGTCAATAATAATTTTAGTTGTATTGATTAATATCAAATATCCCCTTTTAATGTTATTAAATGCCAAAAACATACCATTTCATAATTTTATTACATTAATTTTTATCGGTTTRCTTGTATTGTGTAAAGCATTAGGATATTTAATTTTTTGGTTAATCACTATACGTTCTGTATTTAGTTGGTTTAATAGGAGTTCTAATGATTTTGATTATATATTAATTGTTTTAACAGATCAAATAATACAACCAATACAAAAAATTATATCACCTATTGGTAATATAGATATTACTCCATTCATTATTAGTTTAATGTTATATTGTATGAATTTTGTAGCTATGGATCTTTTCCCGCAATTATGGTTTATAATATAAAATTTATATATTATGTACATTAATAAATACATTAATTGTAGTTTGTACATACATATACCTTGGTGTATTAAAAAATGTTGGTATTGTGATTTTTTTTCCATAAATATTACTAATAAACATACAGATGAAACAATGCAGAAAAAATATATAGATCATATAATTTTAGATCTAAAAAATACTTTGTTTGTTTTAAAACAGTATATATATGTTACAAGTATTTTTTTCGGTGGTGGTACGCCAAATTTAATAAAAACAGAATTTATACAATATTTATTATATGAAATAAAAAAATTAGTATATATTCCACTAAATATAGAAATATCTATGGAAATTAATCCAACATATAAACATCATGATAATATTATAAAATATAGCAAACAAATTAATCGTATTTCTATTGGTGCACAAAGCTTTAATGAAAAATATTTACATATCTTAGGAAGAATGCATACTGTTTCAGATATTTATAATACTATAAATATTTTAACTGCAAAACATATAAATAATATTAATATAGATTTAATGTATGGTTTGCCAGGACAAACTTTAGAAGAAATGTCAAATGATTTATATCAGGCATTATCTTTAAGACCAAATCATATTTCGTGGTATCAACTAAGTGTGAAAAATAGTCAATATAAACATTATCAGTTACCACATGAAGAATTATTATGGAAAATGTTTATATTAGGTCATAAAATTTTTCATAAATATAAATATATACATTATGAAATTTCCTCATTTTCTAAAAGTAAAAAAGATAAATGTCAACATAATCTAAATTATTGGTATAATAAAGATTATTTAGGCTTAGGTTGTTCTGCACATAGTAAAATTACGGATATAAATTTTCAAACTATACATATCATTAAAAATAAAAATTTCCAAAAATATATGTTAGGTAATTATATTACTCATATAGATTATTTTTCTAAAAAAGATAAGTTATTTAATTTTTTTTTAAATAGAGCACGTTTGTTTAAAAAAATTAAAAAAAAAGAACTGATAATAAATACTAGATTAACTATGTCTTTTATACTACCATTTATTACACAAGCTATATTATATGGATATTTAAAACAAAATAATAAATATTTTATAATAACAAAAAAAGGATATTTATTTTTAAATGATTTTCTAGAAATTTTTATTTAATTAAAATATATTTTTTATATTCTAAAAAATATATTTTACAATTATTTGTTTTGGCTTTTTCCCAAAATTTTGTTATAAAAAAAAAATTTTGTTTATGTATTTTATATATATGTTTATATTCTTTAGATGGATTTATCACATAATTATAATAATGAATATTTTGTATGCATGATTTTATTTTTAAATAATATGTATACGAATCTGTTACTATATATAACAGCCCATTATTTTGAATTTTATTAAAAATAATATTAAGATAATATTGATTAATTAATCTACGTTTATTATGTTTTTTTTTATTCCAAGGATCAGGGAAATATATTTGTATTATACCAATAGATTCATTAGCTAACATATATTTTAAAACATAAAAAGCATCATAATATATAAATTTAATATTATTAATATGATGATAAACAACTTGTTTTAAACATTGTATAATACCTAATAAATAAACTTCGATGCCAACAAAATTATATTGCTGATTATATTGACATAAATTAATTAGTAATTCACCTGAACCAAAACCAATATCTAAAATTATTGGTTTATTATTATGAAATATATATGATAAATTTATTTTTTTTCTTATATATTTAATATGAAAATTATAAAAATATTTTTGATAAAATGTTTTTATATGATGACTTATTTTGCGAGATCGGTTAACAAAACTTTTAATATAATGCATAATCTTTTTTATTAATATAAATAAAAACACCATTTATATAGTATATTAATATTTATTAATATAAATAAAGAGAATATTATATAATGAGAAAAATTTTTTGTCACCATTATAACATGTTATTAATTGGATTAGAACATGTTGTATATCCCGGAAAATTAGGAGAACAAATATTCCATCACATATCACAAAAAGCATGGGGAAAATGGTTAATTCAACAAACCAAACTAATTAACGAACATAATTTAAATATGAATAATATTAAACATATTAAATTATTAGAACAAGAAATGATATCTTTTTTATTTAAAAAATAACACTATAAAAAAAATTTTGTGGAGCTAAGCGGATTTGAACCGCTGACCCTCTGTGTGCAAAACAGATGCTCTACCAACTGAGCTATAGCCCCCATAAATTGTAATAGGCTTGAGCGGATTTGAACCACCGACCTCACCCTTATCAGGGGTGTGCTCTAACCATCTGAGCTACAAGCCTAATACACATTATATAATAATTAACCCATATTTATTACGAAATGTCAACTAAAATATTAATTAAACAAGGTTTATATTTATAATGATATTGATAGATAATAGATTTATATTTCTTTTAATAGAAATATGTACACTAATAGTTTTTAAATTTCTGTATAAAAAACAATATATTTATTTTATGCATAAGTTATATCAAAAAAAAAAGATAATAAAAGAATATGTATCAAAAGAGCATAAATATGATTTAATAGAAAAAAAAATAGTGAAATATAAAGAAAAAAATATATTTTTAAAAATACAACTTAAAAAAGTTGAAATAATATGTATTAAAAATATAGAGAAATTAGAATATTTAAAATCTTGTCAAAAAGATAATATCAATTTTAAAAATATCATTTTACAACAAACAAATAAAATAGCGGAGTTAAAATCCGAAATTAAGATTCTAACTAATAAGTTGTATGATATCAAAAATTTTTTTTATCAAAAAGAAAAATTTATTACGGATAATTATAATAAATTATATGAACAATTTCAAAAATTAACTAAGAAAATTGACGAACAAAATAATAATGATATGATGCATAATTTATATCCTTTTAAAAAACAAATCGAAACATTTCAAAAAACAATTAAAGAAAATATACATAAAGAATCTATAGAACGTAATATTTTTATATATGAATTAAAAAAACTAAAAAAATTAAATATGCATATTTCACAAGAAGCTAATAATTTAACGCAAGCTTTAAAAGGTAATAATAAATTACAAGGTAATTGGGGTGAATTTATTTTAACAAAAATATTAGAAGAATCTGGTTTAAGACAAGGACATGAATATGAACTGCAAAAAAAAATATATATGATAGAACATGAAAAAACTTTACAACCCGATATAATTATTAAATTACCTAATAATAACAATATTATTATTGATGCTAAAGTAACATTAATATCTTATGAAAAATATTATAATAGTTATGATAAAATTATACGCAAACAAGCTTTAAATGAATATATTTTATCTATTAAAAATCATCTACGTTCATTAGATAATAAAAATTATCATGATTTATATAATGTTACATCATTAGATTATATCATAATGTTTATTCCTATAGAATCTGCATTTTTATTAGCTATTAATCATACACCTTCCATGCTATACGAAGCACTTAAATATAATATTATGATTACTAGTCCAACAACATTAATGATTGCATTAAAAACTATTTATAATTTATGGACTATAGAAAAAAAAAATGAGAATGCTATTTTATTAGCTAATAAAGCAACAAAATTATATAATAAAATTAAATTATTTATAGATGATATATTAACTTTTGAAAAAAAATTAAATAAATTACAACATAATTATAATATTATTATTAAAAAATTATTACAAGGAAGAAGTAATATTGTTACACAAGTGGAAAGTTTTAAAGATTTAGGTATTGAAGTTACTCAAAAAATTAATACAAATTTTATTAATAAATAAATTTTTGGAACAAAAACATATGTTTGATATTAGTGTTAATTTAACTCATATACGATTTAGTCGAGATAGAGAATTAGTAATTAATCGAGCAATACAAAATAATATAAATGGCATGTTAATTCTTGGAAGTACAATTCAAGATAGTAAATTAGCATATCACATTGCTACGAAATATGTATTTTGCTGGTCATCCGTTGGTGTACATCCTCATTATGCTAATTTATGGACAAAACATTCATCTCAAAAAATATCTTCCTTAATAGAACAGAATACTATTAAAATAATTATATTAGGAGAATGCGGTTTAGATTATTATAGAAACTATTCTACTGTAAAAGAACAATTATATGTTTTTAATGCACAATTAGAATTAGCTGCACAATATAATTTACCTGTATTATTGCATTGTCGTAATGCATTTAATGATTTTACTGCCATACTCAAAAAATGGATAGGCAAAATACCTGTATCAGTTATACATTGTTTTTCAGGAAATACATATGAATTAGAAACATGTTTAGACATGAATTTAGCTATTGGCATCTCAGAAACATTTTTTAATAAAAAATATCGTTCTTCATCATATAATGATATTTTTTTAATACCACAAAACAAACTTGTTACTGGATCTGATTCTCCATATTTATTATTTAAAGATAAATATCCTGATATTTACACAACATATAAAGGACGTAACGAACCTGCTTTACTATATAATTTAATAAAAAAAATTTCTTTATACAGAAATGAGGATATTTATATGTTGCAACATGTAACAGAACATAATGCACGTGTTTTATTACGTATTTAAAAAATTGCACATTATTATATATTTAATTAATATATTATAAAAAATAATAACAACATTACTATAGATTTTATTTATTAAAATTAAAGGAAYACTAATAATGGAATTATTAACTAATATCGTTGATATAATATCAGAAAAAATTACTGTTGATACTAAAATTATTATAAGAGGTTGGGTACGTTGTAAAAGACATTCTAAAAGTAATATATCTTTTATCGATGTATATGATGGTTCTTGTCCCCAAGATATTCAAGTTATCGCAAAAAAAAAAGATATTTATAACTATGATAATGAAATATTATTAATAACTACTGGATGTTCTATAAGCATTACGGGAAAACTTAGTTTATCACTTAAAAAAAAACAAAAATATGAAATATATGCAAGCAAAATAAAAATTGTAGGTTGGGTAAAAAATCCTGATACATATCCTATTTCAACTAAACAACATACTTTAGAATATTTACGAGAAGTTTCTCATTTACGTGCAAGAACTAAAACTATTAGTAGTATTATGCGTTTAAAACATCATATTATTATGTATATACAACACTTTTTACATAAAAAAAATTTTTTTTGGATACATACACCTATTATTACTACTTTAGATACTGAAGGATGTAGTAAAATGTTTAATATAACAACTTTAAAAAATAACAATATTATTCAAAATAATACTAATAATATAATAAAAAAACATAATTTCTTTAATAAAAAATCATTTTTAACAGTATCTGGACAGTTGCATTTAGAAACATACGCATGTGCAATGTCCAAAGTGTATACTTTTGGGCCAACGTTCAGAGCAGAAAATTCTAATACAACACGACATTTAGCTGAATTTTGGATGTTAGAAATTGAAATAGCATTTGCGACATTATTTGATATAATTCGTTTTATAAAAAAAATGTTACAATATGTTTGTAAAAAGATATTAATAAATAATCTTGATGAAATTAATTTTTTATCTTCTAAAACTAAACAAAATTTATTGGAAAAAATTAATAAGATTCAATTAAAAGAATATAATACTATAAAATATACAAAAGCTATAGATATTTTACAAGCAAGTAAAATATCAGGATTAAACAAAATTTCTTGGGGACAAGATTTATCTATAGAACACGAAAAATATTTAACAAACCAATATTTTAATAGCCCAGTTATTATATATAATTATCCTAAACATATTAAAGCATTTTATATGTATTTAAATACAGACAATAAAACCGTAGCTTCGATGGATATATTATTTCCTGGTATCGGAGAAATAATTGGCGGTTCACAAAGAGAACACAGAATTAATATTTTAGATCAAAGATTATTAGAAGAAAATTTAGATAAAACAAACTATTGGTGGTATAGAGATATAAGAAAATATGGTACAGTTCAACATTCTGGTTTTGGAATAGGATTTGAGCGGTTAGTATCATATTTAACCGGTATAAACAATATAAAAGATATTATTCCATATGCACGTACACCTCATAACGCATTATTTTAAATATAATCTATATTRTTATTTGTTAAAATTTTTATAATATATTGATTATATTTTTTTATTTTAAATAAATATATTGGTTTTTCGTGTCCTGGTAAAATTAAGGTTTGCGAATTTAAAGGTAAAATATATCGTTTTATTGATGTTAATAATTGTAAATAATTACTATAAGGAAAATCAGTTCTACCAATACTATTTGTAAATAGTATATCTCCAGATATTAAAATATTTGTTGTTTGATTATAATATATAACATGTCCTGGTGTGTGTCCTGGACAATGATATGCAATAAATAATATTTTCCCTAAAAAAATACTTTGTTTGTGTTGCACCCAATTATTATCTTTGTATATACAATATGGTAATTTAAAATACATAGCTTGTAATTTTAAATTTTTTATTAAAACAATATCATCTTCATGTGAACCTATTATCGGGATATGATATTTTTTAGATAAAACATATGCAGTACTAATATGATCTAAATGGCAATGCGTAATTAATATAATTTTAATAAGTAATTTATATTTACTTAATAAATAACTAATAATATTAGTAATATTACTACTATTACCTGGATCAATAATAGCTGCACACAATGTTTTTTTACACCATACTATATAACAATTTTGTTTAAACGATGTTAATCTAATTCTAATATAATACATATATTTTTATTTTTAATGAAAAACATATTTTATTAAGTTTATTAAAACATTTTTTTATTCACATTTAGCTGCTTTAAAAGCTTCTGTCATAACATTAGAAATTTTTTCAGTTTGTTTATTATTAATATGATGTTTAACAGATAATTCGATATCTTTTAAACGTAATTGTATGTGCACCACACGATTTTTTTTGTCTATAGAGTTTATTTTGCCTTCTATTTGTTCACCAATTTTAAAATATTTTTGTACATGCTGATTACTATAATTATCATGATCACTAAATTTAACATATCCAAGGATATTGTTACTTAATTGTATAGTTATAGTTTTATTTTTAATAACAATAATTTTGCCAATAACCGTATTATTTTGTTTAAATTTTTGATAATACAAATCTAAAGGATCATCTTGTAATTGTTTAATTCCTAATGATATTCTTTCACGTTCAGAGTCTACTTGCAATACAATGGCAGATATATTATCACCTTTTTTATATTGTTTAACAACTTCTTCACCATTTTGTTCCCAAGATAAATCTGAAATATGTACTAAACCATCTATACCGCCTGATAAACCAATAAAAATACCAAAATCTGTTATCGATTTTATTTTTCCTTGTACTTTTTCTCCTTTGTGATGTTTTTTAGCAAATAATAACCAAGGATTAACGGTGCATTGTTTAATTCCTAATGATATTCTTCTACGTTCTTCATCAATATCTAAGACCATTACTTCTACGTCATGATTAATTTGTACTTTTTTAGTAGGATGAATATTTTTATTCGTCCAATCCATTTCAGAAATATGTACTAAACCTTCAATACCATTTTCAATTTCTACAAAACAACCATAATCAGTTAAATTGGTTACTTTCCCTGTTAATTTAGTATTAATTGGATAACGTTTAGAAATAGAAATCCATGGATCTTCTCCTAGTTGTTTTAATCCTAAAGATACACGTGTTTTTTCTTTATCAAATTTTAAGATTTTAACAAATATTTCCTCACCTATACTAACTATTTCGCTAGGATGTTTCACTCGTTTCCAAGACATATCAGTAATATGTAATAAACCATCTACACCTCCTAAATCCACAAAAGCACCATAATCAGTTAAATTTTTTACTAAACCTTTAATTTTTAAACCTTCATTTAAACTATTAAGTAATTGTTCTCTCTCCGCGCTATTTTCAGATTCTATTACGGCTTTTCTGGAAACCACTACATTATTACGTTTTTGATCTAGTTTAATTACTTTAAATTCTAATTCTTTACCTTCTAAATGGAAACTATCTTTTATAGGTCTAATATCAACTAATGAACCTGGTAAAAAAGCACGTATACCATTTAAATCAACAGTAAACCCTCCTTTCACTTTGCCATTAATAATGCCATTAATATTAGTTTTACCTAATTGTGCTTTTTCTAATAACATCCAAGATTCGTATCTTTTAGCTTTTTCTCTTGAAAGAATAGTTTCTCCAAATCCATCTTCTATAGCATCTAAAGCTACATCAATAATATCTCCTTGTTTAATTTCTAATAAACCTTGGTTATTTTTAAATTGTTCTATAGGTATAGAAGACTCAGATTTAAATCCAGCATCAATTAATACCATATCTTTTTTTATAGAAATAACAGTTCCTTTAACAATCGAACCAATATTAGTAATTTGTTTTTTTATTGTTTTTTCAAATAATTGAGTAAAAGATTCAACCATATTATTAACTTTTTATTTTTTATTAATAATGCTTACATCATATTAAGTATTATTAAAAATAGAAAGCATAAAATTCCATTTTATGCATATATGATTATATATTTTTTACAAAAAAATATATAACTAATATATATTATTAGTTGCAATATTATGTATTTATCATATGAATATATATACATTAATAATTATTTATATATAGAGTTAATTTAACATAGAATAATATGTTTCTGCAACCATCTCATTAACTTTATATAAGATATAATAATTATGAATATTTTATTATTAATATTACTTATTTATATAAACTAATTTTTTTAAAATCTTTAAAATAATTAGGATATGTTTTTTTGATGCAATTAGGATTGATAATGTTAATTATAACATTAGATAATGCTAGTAATGAAAAACACATTGCCATACGATGATCATTATATGTTTCAATAGTAACTGGTAGTATTGTTATTGGCGGTTGTATACTAATATAATCTTTTCCCTCAACAACATACGCACCTGTTTTCCTTAATTCTATTGCCATTGCTGCTAAACGATCTGTTTCTTTAACACGCCAATTATAAATATTACTAATAATTGTAGTACCCCGTGCAAATAAACTTGTTACTGCAATAGTCATAGCAACATCGGGAATATGATTCATATCCATTTGTATTGCTTTTAATGTTTTGTTATATTGGCATGTAATATAGTTATTACCATAAAAAATTTTTGCGCCCATTTTTTTTAAAATAGAAACATATTGTATATCTCCTTGTATGCTATGTTTATCAATATTATATAATGTCACAGTACCACCTTTTATGGCAGCTGCTGATAAAAAATAAGAAGCAGAAGAAGCATCACCTTCAATAATATATTCTCCTGGAGAACAATATTTCTGATTCCCATGAATAATAAATTTTTGATAATTATCATTATGAATCATAACACCAAATTTTTCCATTAATGCTATAGTAATATCAATATATGGTTTAGAAACTAGATTATTTTTAATATAAATTACCGTATTATGTTTAAGCAAAGGAGATATTATTAATAAAGATGTTAAAAATTGACTAGAAATTGAACCATCGATAATTAATTGTTTTTTACCTAAAAAACCTCCATATAATTTTAATGGTGGATAATTTTGTTTTTCTAAATAAATAATTTTAGCTCCGCCAGATCTTAAAACATCAACCAAATGTTTTATAGGTCGTTCTTTCATTCTAGAATCGCCAGTTATTGTAATGTTACACTGAATATTAAGTGATAATATTGCAGTTAATGGTCTCAATACTGTCCCTGCATTACCTACATATAACATATTATTTTTAGTATTAAAAATACCATTATTACCAAGAATATAACAATTATTGTTTGTAATTTGGATATTAATCCCACACATTTTTAATGATTGTATCATATAACGTGTATCATCACTCTCTAATAAATTTATTAAATTAGTTTTCCCTTTTGCTAAAGATGCTAATAGTAATGCTCTATTAGATATACTTTTCGATCCTGGTAATGTTACAACACCATGAATTTTTTTAATAGGATATAAAGTTAATATTTTTTTCATGATTAATTTTTTGTTGTATTATTTTACCCATTATAACATTTATGTATATAACTTTTCAAAAGTATTCATGCAATATTCTAATTTTTGTATACCTTCTAAAGGCATAGCATTATATATGGAAACTCTAATACCTCCTATAGCACTATGTCCTTTTAAAAATAATAGTCCTTCTTTTTTTGTATATTTTAAAAATAGCTGTTCAAGATGAATATTAGGCAAAGTAAAAACAATATTAGTTAAAGATCTATTTTGTGGATTAATATTATTATTATAAATATTACTCTGATCTATCACATTATATATAATTGATGCTTTTTGTTGATTAATACTATATATTTTTGTCATGCCTTGTGTTTTTAACCATTTTAATACTAAACTAGTAATATATAATGAAAATGTTGGAGGTGTATTAAACATAGAATTATGTTGAGCGATAATATTATAATTAAGAGCCGATGGTAATTCTTTTCTTTTGTAATATGTATTATTAGTTAACAAATCTTTACGTATAATAATAAATGTCAAACCAGATGGTCCAATATTTTTTTGTGCACTTGCATAAATAAGTCCATAATTTTTTATTTTAATTTTTTTAGTTAAAATATAAGAAGATAAATCAGCAATAATAATTTTATTATTAATTTTGATATCTTCATTAATTGCAATTCCTTCAATAGTTTCATTAGGACATAAATGTATATATTTAGTTTGATTAAATAAATTCCATTCTGTTATTGGTTTAATATAATGTATTTTTTTTTTTTTTCCTCGTACATTAATAATGTATGGTATACAATATTTTTTTGCTTCTTCTATAGCTTTATCAGACCAAAATCCAGTATGTATATATTCAGCATGTTCATGATAATCTAATAGATTCATAGGGATAGCAGCAAATTGTGTTCTTGCTCCTCCTTGACAAAATAAAATATCATAATTTTCTGGTATATTCATTAATTCTCTAAAATCATCTTTTAAAACATTTATTAATTTCATAAAATATGTACTACGATGACTAATTTCCATAACAGATACATGTAAATTATGCCAATTTAATAGTTCTTTTTTAACTTGCTGCAAAACTTCATGTGGTAATATTGCCGGACCAGGACTAAAATTAAATATTTGATTCATAAATAGCAATTCCTATATAAATAATTTCATAAATTTATAAAACATAACGTTTTATTACATCATCTGTATGTGTATATAAAGACATAATAATACCAAAATTAATCATAAACATAATTAATGAAGTACCACCATAACTTAATAATGGTAATGGAATGCCAACTATAGGTAATAAGCCACTAACCATACTGATATTTATAAAAATACAACTAAAAAAAAGTAACATCATACTATATATCACAATTTGTTTTAAGATATTTGGTGTGTGCATAGCTAAAATGATTCCTCGTAATATTAATAATATATATGTAAATATTAAGAAAAA